>NZ_JBVJIN010000004.1:0-261925 GCF_055586285.1 Actinokineospora sp. NPDC051303 | reverse complement strand
CTCCGCACGTGTGAGGCCGAAGGCATCCCACCCGTCTTTCACACGGCGATCTTCCTTCGTAGGGGCCCCGAAGAAACCACTCCACCCCATCGAGCGCACCCCCGAGCCAGCCACCACGAGAGCCCCCAGTGACACGCCCCATCACCCGCCGCACCCTCCTCACCACAACACCACTCCTACCACTGGCCGCATGCACCCAAGGGCCATCCCAAAAAGCACCCCCAGCACCCCCAGCACCTCCAACAACCCCACCACCCTCCACCAAAGAAACCCACCACACCCTCACAGAACTGGAACACAAGTTCACCGCCCGCCTAGGCGTCTACGCACTCAACACCGCCACCGGCACCACAATCACCCACCGCCCCGACGACCGCTTCGCCTTCTGCTCAGCCTTCAAAGCACTGGCAGCGGCCGCCATCCTGCACCACAACCCACTGTCCCATCTGGACACAATCATCAAATACTCCACTACCGACCTAATGAAACACTCCCCCATCACCGCAAAACATGTCACCACCGGCATGACCATCCGCGACCTCTGCGACGCCGCGATCCGCTTCAGTGACGGCACCGCAGGCAATCTCCTGCTCCGCGACCTCGGCGGCCCACCCGCGCTCACCGAGTACGTTCGCAGCCTCGGCGACACAGTCACCCGCATGGACCGAACCGAGCCCGCCATCACCGAAGCCACTCCCGGCGATCCCCGGGACACCAGCTCCCCCCGCGCGTTCGGCTCCACCTATCACCGAATCCTGCTGGGCGACGCGCTCCCCACCGACAAGCGCGATTTCCTCCTCGACCTCCTGGATCGCGGCGTCGCGGGCGCCGACCGTATTCGGGCGGGGGTGCCGAAGGACTGGCCCGTGGCGCACAAGAGCGGGACCGGCGATTACGGCACCCTCAACGACTTCGCCGTCGTGCGACCGCCGAACGCCGCTCCTCTGGTCGTTTCGATCATGTCCAGCAAAGCCGACCGCGACGCCGATTCCGATCCCGCTCTGCTCGCCGAGGCCGCCGCGTACCTGGTGTCCGCGCTGACGTAGGCGCCCAGGTAGGTTCGACCGCATGCGCGTGCTGTTCGCCAGCCTGGGGTCGGTCGGCCACACCTACCCGCTGATCCCGTTGGCGATCGCGGCGCGGGAAGCCGGGCACGAGGTTCACTTCGCGGTGGGTGAAGAGGTGCACGAGCCGTTGTCAGCCAATGGGTTGCGGCCTTTTCGTCCCGCGAACGCGTTCTACGAGATTTACGCCGAAGACCTCGAACCGGAACTGGCGCGGCTGCGGCCGGACCTCGTCGTCCACGAGTGGGGGCTGCCGGGCGCCGCGGTGGCCGCGCACCGCGCGGGGATTCCCGGGCTGTGGCACGGTTTCGGCCGCATGTTCCCCGAGGGCATCGGCCTCCAGCCGCCCACGGCGACCGCGGGCCTGCCCGCGGTCCCGCACCTCGACATCTGTCCACCTTCGTTGCAGGACAAGGACTTCCTCGCCACCGAGGAACGGATCGAGCTGCGGCCCGTCCCGTTTCCGACTCCGGCCCCCAGCGGCGCGCGCGGCGCCAAGCCGCTGGTCTACCTGACGCTCGGCACCGCGTTCGGGACGCCCGCGCTGCTGGCCACGGCCATCGAGGGGCTGGCGCGGCTGGACGCGCAGATCGTGGTCGCCGCGGGCCGGGTGCCGGTGGGGAGCCTGGGCGACCTGCCGGACAACGTCTTCGCGCAGACCTGGGTGCGGCAGTCGGACCTGCTGCCGCGCGTCGATGTGGCCGTGCACCACGGTGGCAGCGGCACAACGCTCGGCGCGCTCGCCGTCGGCGCCCCGCAATTAGTCCTGCCGCAGGGCGCCGACCAGTTCGCCAACGCCGAGGCCGTGCGAGCGGCGGGCGCGGGCCTGCGCCTGCTCCCCGCCGAGTTCAGCGCGGACGCCGTCACCGAGCACGCCCGGAAGCTGTTGCCCCGGACCGGAAACCCCGACTACCGCGCCGCGGCCCAGGTGATCGCCGACGAGATCGCCCGGATGCCCGCGCCAGCCGAGGTGGCCCGCCGACTCCCGGACTACGCCGCCTGATTCACCGCGCTCAGCCCCGAATCACTACGGTCAAGCGCCCATCACCTTGTCCAGGAACGCGGCCAGGTTCGCCGTGGTTCGGTCGATCTGCTCTGCCAGGGTGAGTGACTCGCGGAGCCTGCCGCCGGGCTCGACCTCCTTCTTTCCGCGCAGGTAGAGCGAGCAGGCCAAATCGGCGCACAGGTAGGAGCCCACGGAGTTGCCCTGTTGCCCGGACTGCCCCGCCCGGCGCGCGGTCATCAGCGCGACGCCGCCGCCCGGGTGCGTGGTCAGGCACAGCGCGCACATGCTCCGCCGGGCACGCCCGCCCTGCGCGGTCGCCTGCCGCAGCGCCACGCCGACCAGCCGGTCGCCGGACTCGGCGACCAGGTAGGCCCGCTGCGGGGCGGCCGGGTCGCGCCAGCCGAGGAAGTCCAGGTCGTCCCAGGGCTGGGCGGCTAGATCCTTGGGCACGGCCAGCCGCTTCGCCTCGCCCTTGGTGCAGTTGACGAAGGACGCGCGGAGGTCGCGCTCGGCTATCGGTTTCATAGGCAACACGCTACCTCGCCTAGGGGTGACGAGCGACTAATTATGTAATATCCTAGGCACCCTAGGAAGGAAGGTGACAGATGGCCCGTGCGGGATTGACCGCTGAGCGCCTGGTCCAGGCGGCGGCGGACTTGGCCGACGAGATCGGCTTCGAGCAGGTGACCGCCGCCGCCCTGGCGCGGCGCTTCGAGGTCAAGGACGCGAGCCTGTACGCGCACGTCAAGAGCGTGCGGGAGCTGAAGGCGCAGGTCGCGGCGCTCGCCCTGGCCGAACTCGCCGACCGGGTCGCCACCGCGCTGGCGGGCCGCGCGGGCAAGGACGCCCTGGTCGCCTTCGCCAACGCCTACCGCGACTACGCCCGCGAGCACCCCGGACGCTACGCCGCGATGCGCATGGACCTCGCCCCGGAGTCCGCCGGGGCGGACGCGGCGCGGCGGCATTCGGCGATGACCCGAGCGCTGCTGCGCGACTACCGGCTGTCCGAGCCCGACCAGACCGACGCCGTGCGCCTGCTGCACGGCGCCCTCCACGGCTACGCGAACCTGGAGGCGTCCGGCGGCATGGGCCACCACCCGCGCTCGCTGGACGCCTCGTGGTCGCGGGCTTTGGACGCCCTCGACGTCGCTCTCCGAAACTGGCCCGCCACCGAAGCGAACGAATAATTATACGAAGGAAACCACCCGAGAAACGCATTCCCAGCGGCCCACGGATTTTCCGGCCGTAAATCAAAACCCTTGGACAGAGCCCAATCCGCCGCGCGCTGTCCTCAATGCACTGTCGTCCGGCCCGCGTGACCCGCGTTACGCGGAATCCGGACGCACGGCACGGTGTACGGTCGCCGCCTGCCCCGCCACCGCGCGAACCAGGGCCGTTCACTACGCTGAGCGCATGTCGAAGGTCCTCAGTGAACTTCCGGTCGGCGAGCGCGTCGGTATCGCGTTCTCCGGCGGGTTGGACACCTCAGTCGCTGTGGCGTGGATGCGCGAACGCGGCGCCATCCCCTACTCCTACACCGCCAACATCGGCCAGTACGACGAGCCGAACCTCGACGCCGTGCCCGACCGAGCGCTCGCGTACGGGGCCGAGGAGGCGCGCCTGGTCGACTGCCGCACGGCCCTGGTCGAGGAAGGTCTCGCCGCGCTGGCGTGCGGTGCGTTCCACCTGCGCTCCGCCGGGCAGACCTACTTCAACACCACCCCGCTCGGCCGCGCGGTGGTCGGGACCCTGCTGGTCCGCGCGATGCGCGCCGACGACGTCTCCATCTGGGGCGACGGGTCCACCTTCAAGGGCAACGACATCGAGCGGTTCTACCGCTACGGCCTGCTCGCCAACCCGAGCCTGCGGATCTACAAGCCCTGGCTCGACCGGGCGTTCGTCGAGGAACTCGGCGGCAGGCACGAGATGTCGGTGTGGCTGGAGCAGCGCGATCTGCCCTACCGTGACTCTGCGGAGAAGGCGTACTCGACCGACGCGAACATCTGGGGCGCCACGCACGAGGCCAAGCGGCTGGAGCACCTCGACACCTCGATGGAGATCGTGTCGCCGATCATGGGTGTCGCGTTCTGGGACCCCGAGGTCGAGATCCAGACCGAGGACGTCACCGTGGAGTTCGCCCAGGGGCGGCCGGTGGCCATCAACGGGCAGGCGTTCGACTCGGCGGTCGACCTGGTGATGGCGGCCAACAGCATCGGCGGCAGGCACGGGCTCGGCATGGCCGACCAGATCGAGAACCGCATCATCGAGGCCAAGAGCCGCGGCATCTACGAGGCTCCGGGCATGGCGCTGCTGCACATCGCCTACGAGCGGCTGCTCAACGCCATCCACAACGAGGACACCGTGGCCACCTACCACGTCGAGGGCCGCCGTCTCGGGCGGCTGCTCTACGAGGGCCGCTGGTTCGACCCGCAGGCGCTCATGCTGCGCGAGAGCATGCAGCGCTGGATCGGTTTCCCGGTCACCGGCAGCGTCACGCTGCGGCTGCGCCGAGGGCAGGACTACACGATCCTCGACACGCAGGGCCCGGAGCTGAGCTACCACCCGGAGAAGCTGTCGATGGAGCGCAGCGCCGACCCGGCGTTCAGCCCCGGCGACCGCATCGGCCAGCTCACCATGCGCAACCTCGACATCGCCGACTCGCGCAGCAAGCTGGAGCAGTACGCGGCGCACGGCCAGCTCACCGCCTGGGACGGGCTCATCGGCGAGCTGCCCCCGGGCGGGGCCGCGGCCATCGCCCAAGCCGACCACGAGGGCGAGGCGGCCGAGCCCGACGCGCTCGACCGCGCCGCGATCGAGTCCGGCGCCGACTAAGTCCCGGCGCCCGTAGCCGACAAACACCGGCTCCCCTTCGGTTTCCGAGGGGGAGCCGGTGTTTTGTCGTGCCGGGGGCGGATTACGGCGGTGGGGCGAGGCGGTCGGCGAGGACGTCGAAATGGCGCTGCGCCGACCACGCCGCGCGGTCGCCGATGACGTAGAGCCTGCGTTTGGCGCGGCTGGCGGCGACGTTGAGCAGGTTGGGCTTGCTCGCCGCCCAGCGGCGGGAGCCGGGGCGGCGGGGATCGCCGCCGAGGACGAGGATCACGATGTCCGCCTGCTTGCCCTGGGCGACGTGGATCGTGCCCGCCACTAGGCCGGGGTAGTCGCTTCTGCGCTTGCGCACCTCGTCGGCGACCTCGCGGAACGGGGCGATCACCAGCACCTCGGACATGTCGAACGACGACTCGGCGAGGAAGGCGAGGATCTTGCCGAGCCAGTCGCCCTCGGCGGGAATCCAGTGCCCCCGGGCCTTCTCGGCCTTGACGTCGATCCACTTCGACTCGGGCAGCTTCGGGTGCCGCTCGGCGAAGGCCCGCGCCTGGCCGGTTCCGGTGGCGTGGATCATCAGGCCGTCGTAGGCGATGTCGTTGGCGATGCCGAACATCGGCTCGTCGCACCGGCGGTGCACGCTCAGCGGCGTCCCCACCCAGATTTCGCCGTCCTCTGTAGACAGTGCGGTGCCCAACGGGGAGAGACGGTCGGCCAGCCGCTGCACGGATGTGCGGCGGGTGAGCCACTGCTCGTCCACGCCGAGTTCGTCGCGAATGGACTGTTCGGCGCGCAGCGGCACCGTCGTGATCGGTTCGAGTTGCAGCGGGTCGCCGACGATCACCGCGCGCTTGGCCCGCCAGAGCGCGCCGACGGCGCTCTGCGGGGTCGCCTGCCCCGCCTCATCGATCAGCAGCCAGCCCAGCGCGCCGTGGCGCAGGTGGGCGAACATGCGGGCGAACGAGGAGAACGTGGTCGAGACCACCGGGACCACCAGGAACAGCGCCTGCCACGCGGCCAGCGCCGCGTCCTCGGCCACGTCTTGCGGGGCCTCGCCGGAGAGGATGTCCATGGCGCCGTGCAGGGTCTGCCGCATCTTGTGCGCGTTGTGCCCCAGGAAAGCCTTGTGCAGCCGCAGCGCGGCCAGGAACGTCTCGGTGCGCGCGGTGTTCCACTGGGGGTCGGTCCACAGGGCGGTCAGCTCACGGCGGCGGCGGTTGGTGAACCAGTCCTCGTCGGGAAAGTGCTCGCCCAGCGAGGCTTGCGCCAGCGCCAGGGTGTTCAGCAGCGCGTCCAAGTCGCTTTCGGCGCGTTGGGCCGCGAACCCCAACCGGTCCACGGCCCCAGCCGCGGCGGAGACCTCGTTCACCAGCCCGGCCACCGCGGCCCGCGCCGCGCTTTCCGCCTGCTCGGCGGCCGCGACCTCGGCGGCCAGGTGGTCGTCCAGGCTCTGCCACTCCCGCAGCTTCCTGCCCCAGGAAACCAGCCATTGCAGGAATCCCGGCCGGAACCGCTGGTGCTCGGTGCGCTTGGCCAGCCGGTTGCCCCGTTCGGCCTGCCAGGCCACGGCGGCGTTCTGGGCTTCGGCGAGCCGCGCGCGCACGGTGTCGTGGTGCTGTCGGGCGGTGGCGACGTCCTGATGGGCTTGCCGAACCCGGTCCTCGGCCTGCGCTTTCCCGCACACGGCTTGGAAAACGCGGTCGCGCTCGGCGGCGACCGATTCCGCGCGCTTGAGCACCCGGCGGAAGTCGGCCACCGCGTCCGACCAGGACTGCCGCGGCGGGAACTCGGCGTAGTCCTTGAGGATCGCCAGCAGACCGGACTTGGCGTGGTCGGGCCTGCCGCCCTCGGCAGCACCGCGCGGCGCGGGGGCCTTGCGGTACCAAAACGCCTCGGTGAAGCGGCCCCGGTTGGCCTTGTTGCCCAGGCGCGCGGCCAGCAGCGCCCACGCGGAGTCCGCCGTCGACTCGTCAGCGGATTCCCGGGAGTCCTTGGCCGCGGCGAGCAATGCCGAGCCGACGCCGGTGAAGTAGTCCAGGCTCTCGGCTTGCGCGGGCCATGGCTCATCGATGGCCGCCCGGCCCGGGATCTCGTCGGTCACGTTCTCCACCGCGCCGTTGTTGGCCGACGCGACGACCATCTCGAACCCGGTCAGCTCGGGGCGCAACTGGTGGATCACCCGCGAGTAGTCGCCGACCTTCCACCCGCGCGCCTTACCGGCGAACGCGTCGTCCGGCTTGGCCAGCTCCGCCAGCGCGCGGGCCCGCTCCACGACCAGCGCGGCGACCAGGTCGCGCAGCATCGTCGTCTTGCCCGTGCCCGGCGGCCCGTTGACCGCGACGATCGGGTCGTCGCCGTCGCGGCCGCTCACCGCGCTGTTCACGGCCAGCTGCTGCCCGAGCGCCAGCGACCGGGTCGGGTCGCTCGGCCACCGGCCCAGCGGGACGCGCGCGGGCGCGGCGGCCATGAGCACCTCGGCCAAGCGCTTGCGCACGTCCACCCGCCGCCCCCGGTCGAGTTCGGCGTCCGGCCGCAGGTACTCCGCCAGCGCGCGGCCCGTCTCGCCTTCGCGGACCGCGGCGGCGACGGCCGCCAGGTCCTCGGCGATCATGCTGTTGACGAACTCGGTCCCGTCGGTGCTGGTGGCGTTGCGCTGGGAAACGATCTGGCTGTGCACGCGGATCTCGCCGTGCGGCACGGCCTCGCCCAGGCGCACGAGGTCCTCGGCGACCCGGAAGCAGGCGGCGAGCGTCCGCTCCCCGAGCACGTCCGTCAGCTCGGACAGGTCGTCGCCGTCGCGGCGCGCTTCCCGCACGGCGTCGGGGTCGGGGACCACCAGCCGCTCGAACAGGTCCGCGAACTCAGCGGTGGTCTCATCGAACCCGCTGAGCCAGCCCGGGGTGTCCGGCCCGGGGCTCAACGTCCGGCCGGTCGCCCAGGCGCACCCGGACAGCACCTGGGAGTCCAGCAGGGGGCGGCCGTCCGCGGTGACCACGAACGAGGCCAAGGCGCTTTCCCCCGACTGGCGGTCGTCGTGGCTGTTCTCGTCGGCGGGGAAAACGGCGCGCAGGACGTCGAACATCGGCTCCAAGCGGTGCACTCCCAGGTACACCACGTGCCGCCAGGTCTGCCGCTCGGTCAACCGGTGCCGCCGGGTCAGCGGGTGCCCCGGCTCCCACGGCAGCGGCTTGCCCGGCTCCACGACGGACACCAGTTTGCGCGGGTCCGCCTTGGGCGCCTTGCCCGGGCTGAACAGCTCGACGGCGCTCCAGAACTCGATGATGCGCGCCCGGTCCTCGTCCGGTCCCAGGCTCGGCCGCAGGCCAGCCGTCACCGGGCGCTGCCTGCGAACCGGCGTCACCGGTCGCGAGACCGCCGCCTGGGCAAGCACTTCCGCCAACGGGCTCGCACTGCTGCGCACCGGCGGCGGGGGTGGCGCGGCGTTGACGGCCGGGGCGTCCTCCACCGCGCCGGACCGGCCCGTGCCGCGCACGAGCACGACCCGGTTGGCGCTGTTCGTCGCCCGGCGCTGCGGCGCGGGCAGGCCGAGCCCGGTCAGCTCGGCCCGCACGTGCTCGTAGACCTCTTCCAAGGTCAGCGGCCCGGGTTCGGCCAGCGCCCGCAGCAGGGCGGCGGTGAACGCGGTCCGGTCGGCCCCCGGCGGGGCGTGCGAGGGGTCAGTCGCCGGACTGGAGGTGAGCGTGTAGGTGCCGCTGAAGTCGAGTTGGCCCGCGACCAGACTGTCCGGGGCGGCCATCGCGGCGATGGCGCGGCCGGAGAAGCAGCAGTCGAGGATCAGCACCCTGGCCCGGGCGCGGGCCTGGCCGAGGTCCTGCTTGATCCGCGAGACCGGGACGCCGGTGTAGCCGAGGTTCCACTGCTCGGTGTCGGTGAGCCCGAGGTGCAGGCTCCCGTCGTCGTCCAGCAGGCCGTGGCCCGCGTAGTAGACGACCAGCAGGTCCGTGGCCTCCCCGGCGGCCCGGCTCAGCGCCGTGCCGACCCCGGCCATGGTGGCGGGCCGGTCGAGCCCCTCGACCAGGCAGTGCTCGGGGCTGACCAGGCCGCCGGACGGGTCGGTCAACGCGTCCCGCAACGCCCGGAGATTCCCCCGCACGGCGGGAATCTCCGGCAGCTCCGGCGACTGGTAGTCGCTCGCGCCGATCAGCACGACGCGCGACGATCCACTTGCGGGAAGCCAGGGCTGGGTCATCGCACCAGGCCCCACCGAGGGCGCAACACCATGATCCGCATCATGCCAGCGGTCTCGTTCGCCCGGGAGCGGATTCCGGACACGCGGCTACCGCAGGGCGATCACGCCAAGGCGATGTCGACCGGAACCGCGGTGCCGAGCGTGTGGCCGACCGGGGAAGTGCGGGTGACCTTGGCGTGCAGGGCCTCGATGTCCGCGCGCGGGGCCGGGGACTCGATCCGGACCTTCGCGGTGATCGAGTCGAAGCCAGCGTGGCCTTCGGCGAGGCCGAGGAACACCCGCAGGTCGATGTCGCCCTTGAGGTCGATCACCAGCTTGTCGATCGCGATCCCGGCCACCGTCGCGTTCGCCGCGTAGCCCACCGCGAGGCAGTTGCCCAGCGCGCTCAACAGCTGTTCGACGGGATTCGCGGCGGTGTCCCCGCCGCCGAGCGCGGCAGGCTCGTCCGAGGGCGTCGGCGCGAACCCGCGCACCCGCGCCTCGGACTGGAACCCGCCTTTCCAGGTGACGTGCGCCGCCCAGGTGGTCTTGGCCTTGGCGTCGTCGGCCTGAATCGCGGCGACGAGATTTCCGACCGCCTCGATATTCACCGCGTTCAGGGCGTGCTGCGCTTCCACGGTCATCTGTTTCTCCTTCTGCGGGGGTGGCGAACGCCCCTCACCATGCCCGCGGGCGGCGGGAATGGCGACGGCAACCGCACTGTGGAAGCAGGTGACGGGAGGAACCGCTCGTGGTAGCGGCAGGGACCGAGGTCGACCGGTCAGGCGGGAGCGGACTGGTCGACGCGGACGCAGCAGTGGCCGGGTCGGGGGGCGAGGCGGGCGGTGCGGTCGGTGGCGGCGAGGCCGTCGAGGACGCCGCCGACCAGGCACAGGTTCATCCCGCAGACCAGTTCGGTGTGCCGCTGGGCGAGGCTGTGGAACGGGCAGTTGCCCAGCACCACCGCGGTTCCCTCGGCCCGGGGCGCGAAGCCCAGGGACCGCAGCGCGTCCATCAGCGCGGCGCCGCGGGCCGCCGCGCCGAGGTCGCGGCCGAGGTCGCGGGCAAGCCGGTGCAGGACGGCGCGGACCGGCTCGCCGGTGGCGTGGGACTCCTGGCAGGCGTCGGCGAGCAGGCGGGCGGCGAGTTCGTAGCGCTGCTCGGGCAGTGAGACGTCGATCCGCGCTGCCGAGCGGCGGTACAGCTTCGCGGGGCGGCCCGCGCCGGGGCCGCTGCGGCCGGTGCGGCGCTCGTAGACGACGTCGAGCAGCCCTTCCGCGACCAGTTTGTCCAGGTGGAAGGCGACCGTGGTGCGCGCGGCCCCGACCGCGGCCGCGGCGTCGTCGCGGCTCACCGGGGCCGGGTGGTCCACCACGAACTCGTACAGCCGCCGCCGGGTCGGCTCGTCGAGCGCGGCGACGGCGGAGACGCGCGCGGCCCAGGCTTCGTCGGCCATTCTAAAATCCACCTTCGTTGACGAAATGTCGGGAGGGCTTCTAAGGTTAGCCTGAGTTGTCGATAGAAGGAGGACTCGTGACCGCAGAGGCGCCCAGCGTCCACCCGACGGAGTGGCCAGCCGACTTCCCGGCGCTCACCCCGCCCTCCCGGGCCCACGGGGACATCGACCTCGACGCCGCGGGCCGGGCCGTGGCCGATCTGCTCGTCGCCCTCGGCCGGGCCCCGGGCGCCGAGCACCTGGCCGACACCCCCCGGCGCGTCGCGCACGCCTACGCCGAGATGCTCACGCCCCGCGAGTTCACCCTGACGACGTTCCCGAACGACGAGGGCTACGACGAGCTTGTGCTGGCCCGCGACATTCCCGTGCAGTCGCTGTGCGAGCACCACCTGCTGCCGTTCCATGGCGTCGCCCACGTCGGCTACCTGCCCGGCGAGCGCATCCTCGGCCTGTCGAAGCTCGCCCGCGTGGTGGAGCTGTTCGCCCGCGACCTGCAGGTCCAGGAGCGGCTGACCAAGCAGGTGGCCGACTGGCTGCTGACCCGGCTCGCGCCGCGCGGCGTCGGCGTGGTGATCGAGGCAGAGCACCTGTGCATGTCCCTGCGCGGGGTGCGCGCCACCGGGTCCAGCACGGTGACCTCGACCCTGCACGGCGCGCTGCGGGAGGACGCCCGGTCGCGGCAGGAGTTCTTCGCCCTGGCGGGCCTGCGCGGCTGAGGCCGCAAGGGTTTTCCGCGCCCCTGGGCGGGTAGGCCGATCGGACGACCGAGGGAGGCGGGATGGCCACCGTCGAGATCCCCACCGCGGGCGCGCGGCTCGCCGCGGCCGTCACCGTGCCCGCCGACGCCGTGGGCTTGGTGCTGTTCGCCCACGGCAGCGGCAGTTCACGGCACAGCCCCCGCAACCAGGCCGTCGCCGCCACGCTCACCCGGCACGGGCTGGCCACGGTGCTGATGGACCTGCTCACAACGGCCGAGGAACGCGTGGACGCGGTGGACCGGCGGGCGCGCTTCGCCGTCGACATGCTCGCCGACCGGCTCATTGGCGCCGTCGACTGGCTCATGGGCCAGCCCGACACCAGGGACCTGCCAGTCGGCCTGTTCGGGGCCAGCACCGGCGCGGGCGCGGCGCTGATCGCCGCCGCGGCCCGGCCGGACGCCGTGCGGTCGGTGGTGTCCCGGGGCGGACGACCGGACCTGGCGGGCCCGGCGCTGCCCGGGGTGCGCGCGGCGACCTTGCTCATCGTCGGGGACCGCGACCCGGAGGTGCTCGACCTCAACCGCCGCGCCCTCGCCGCGCTCACCGCGCCCGCCGAGCTGCGCACTGTCCCCGGCGCCACGCACCTGTTCGAGGAACCAGGGACCCTGGACGAGGTCGCCAGCCTGGCCGCCGAGTGGTTCACCCACCACCTCGGCGGAAACCGTTGACAGCGCTGGAACCTACGCGCCCGCGGCGGTGAGGCTGAGGGTGTTCCCCGGACCGGACAGCAGGTTGTTCAGGAAGCCGGTGTGCGGGCCGCAGCCGGTGAAGGCGGGAATGGCGTAGTCACCGCTCAACGGACCGCCGTCGGCCAGGGTGAAGCCGGGACCGGAAGTGACAGTGAGCGTGGTGGGCGCGGTCTGGCAGTCCGCGTCGGCGCGGATGAGCGGGACGCCGAGCACCGCGAGATCGGTGACCTTGACCGTCAGCGGCGCCTCAGCGCGCAGGACGCCGTCGCGGAACTGGCCCTTGACGGGCCCGCTCTGTGCCAAGTGGATGGTGGCGGTGGCGGGAAAGAGCCCCAGAAAAGCGAAGTCGGCCCGGACCGGCTCATCGAGCCGAAGCGCGCCGGTCACCGAGTCGTCGGCGTGGTCGAGGTCGGCGACCAGCGTCCCCGGCCCGGTGGCCGCCTCGACGCCGGGCCGCGCGAGCCGGGTGCTGCCGGAGACGGCCAACTCGGCGTGCTCGACGCGCGGCAGGACGTCAAGCCAGTGCCAGGGCTCGAAGTACGGGACGAAGATGCAACTGGTGTGCACGACGCCCAGGCTGGTGAGGGAGCCGTCAGCCTTGCGCGGGGTGAACCTGAAACCGAAACCGCCCTGGTGGACGGCGGGTCGCCTGCCGGGAGCGGGCATGGTGATCGGCCGCAGGGAACCCGCCCCCGACCACGGTTCCCGCACGGCCGAGTCGAGCGGCAGGCCGGTCACCGACCAGGTCGCGGGCGTGTACTTGTCCGGGCCGGTGCCGCCGTCGAGGTAGAAGGACACGTCCGCGGTGGCGTCCACCGTCGTCGCGCCCACCCGGAGGAACTCGGCGGCGAACTCATCGATGCGCGCCGACGCGGTGAACGGCGTGGGCCGAGTCGGCACCTCCGCGTAGGCGAGATCGGGGAAATCCAGGGAAATCTCGATACTCGTCCGGTATTTCGCCGTCTCGTCGCTGGAGAGCCTGCACGTGCTGCCCAACGGCCTCGTCACGGTGGTCGCGTCGGCTATCGCGGCGCCCGTCACGGCAAGCGCGCTCGCCGTCGAGACCGTGACCAGGAAACCCGCGAACGCTCTGCGCGCCTTCGTCAACCGCATGTGCTCTCCCCAGTGTTGGACGGCCCCGACGTCGCCGCGAACATAGCCTTTTCGGGAAATGCCCTCCAGAAACAAGGCGGGCATTTCGGAAAATGCCCACCCACCGCTAACCAGGGGCAGGTGAAGATGGCACGCGATGACAAACGCCGAATACGGCGATCGGCGTATCGCGCGGCATTCGGCCTATCGCGCGGCGAGCCCTTCGGTGGGCGGCGGGGCGGCGAGGGGCAGCCACACCTGGAACCGGGTGTCACCGGGGACGGACTCGAACCTCAGGTCCCCGTGGTGCTTGTCGACCACGATGCGCCAGGAGATGTCCAGGCCGAGGCCGGTGCCCTCGCCGACCGGCTTGGTGGTGAAGAACGGCTCGAAGACCCGGCTCGCGGTCTCGGGCGGGATGCCCGGACCGGTGTCGCCGATCTCGACCACCGCGAAGCCGTTCCGCTGGAACGTGCGCACGGTCAGGGTGCCGGAGCCGCCCATGGCGCCGATCGCGTTGTCGATCAGGTTGGTCCACACCTGGTTGAGCTCGGCCGCGTACCCGGCCAGCGGCGGCAGCGCGCGGTCGTAGTCCTTCACGACCCGCACGTCGTCGCCGATTTTGCGGCCGAGCATGACCAGGGTGGAGTCGAGCAGGTCGTGCACGTCGACCTCCTGGAACGGCGCCCGGTCGAGCTGCGAGTACTGCTTGGCCGCGCCGACCAGCGTCGACACCCGGGTGGTCGCGTCCTCGATCTCGCTCATCAGCGACTCGGTCTCCACCGTGTAGGCCAGCCAGCGCACGGCCGCCTCGGTGACCGAGCCTGGGCACAGGGCGGCGGCCTCGGCCAGCCACTCGACATCGAGCCCGGCCGCGACCAGGGTGGGCGCGAGGTCCCAACCGCCCGCGACGCCGTACTCGTCGAGCCAGTCGGCGACCTCGTCCTCGCGGTCGCTGGTCTCCATCGGCCCGAGCTTGGGCGCCGTCGCGACCCGCTCCACCGCGCTTTCCTGAAGCTTCACCAGGGCGGGCAGGGTGGCCGGGTCGATCGCGCCGTCGGCGAGCATGGCGAGCTTGTGCCGCATCCCGGCGACGCGTTCGCGCAGCGCGCCGGTCGCCCGCACCGCGGCGGCGGCCGGGTTGTTCAGCTCGTGGGTCAGCCCGGCCGACAGCGCGCCCAGGGCCAGCAGCCGCTCCCGCTGGCCGACCGTCGCCTCGGCGTTCCGCATCCCGAAGAACAGCCCCTCCAGCAGGTGCATGGCCATCGGGAACCAGGCGCGGACGACGTGGCCGAAGTCCGCGGCGGGGAGCCGGTAGAACCGCGTGTCGGTGATCGACTCGACGGTCATCTGGTAGATCGTCTTCGACGCGACGTCGGCTTCCAGGTACGCCTGGGTGGCGCCGAAGTACGCGCCGCGGTGGTCGGTGCGGTTGACCTCGACGCGGGCGCCGCCGATGGTGCGGCAGAGCGCGACCGTGCCGTCGAGCAGCACGGAGAAGAACTCGGCCGGGTCGCCCTCGCGGAGCACGCACGTGCCCGCGGCGGCGTGCTCGACCTGGCCGTGCTCGGCCAGCCAGGCAAGCTGGTCGGCGTCGAGGCGCTCGAACAGGAACAACTCGCCTAGCTCGTCCGCCGTCAGTCGCTCCGTCATGACACCTCCAGATAACGGTGGACCAGGGTGACGGCCATCGCGCCCTCGCCGACCGCGGAGGCGACCCGCTTGACCGACGTCGCGCGCACGTCGCCCGCGACGAACACGCCCGGCACGCTCGTCTCCAGGTGGTAGGGGGCGCGGTCGAGCGGCCAGCCCGCCGGGGCGGCCCCCTCGGCGACCAGGTCCGGCCCGGCGAGCACGAAGCCGTGCTTGTCGCGGGCGAGGGTGCCCGCCAGCCAGTCCGTTCGCGGCGCTGCGCCGATGAAGGCGAACAGCCAGGAGGCGGGCACGGTCGTCGTCTCGCCCGTCTGGTTGTCGCGCAGCGTCAGCGTCTCCAGGTGGTCCTCGCCAGAGCCCGCGACGACCTCGGTGTGGCCGCGCACCTCGATGTTGTCCACCCCGGCGATCTGGTCGATCAGGTAGCTCGACATGGACTGCTCCAGCGACGGGCCGCGCACCAGCAGCACGACCTGGCTGGCGTGCTTGGCGAAGTGCATGGCGGCCTGGCCAGCGGAGTTGGCCCCGCCGACGAGGTAGACGACCTGCCCGGCGCAGTGCGGCGCCTCGGTGGTCGCCGCGCCGTAGAACACGCCGCGCCCGGCCAGCCGGTCCAGCCCCGGCGCGGCGAGCATCCGGTAGGACACGCCGGTGGCCAGCAGGACGGTGTGCGCGGCCAGTTCGCTGCCGTCCTCGAACCGCACCACCCGCGCCGAGCCGCGCGCCTCCAGCGCCACCACGTCGCGCGTGGTGAGCATCTCGACGCCGAACTTCTGCGCCTGCCTGCGGGCGCGCTCGGTGAGCTGCCCGCCGGAGACGCCGTCCGGGAAGCCCAGGTAGTTCTCGATCCGGCTGCTGGTGCCCGCCTGCCCGCCGGTGGCCATCCGCTCCACCAGGACGGTCCGCAGCCCCTCCGAGCCGCCGTAGACCGCCGCGCCCAACCCTGCGGGCCCGCCGCCGACCACGATCAGGTCGTAGAAGTCCGCCGACGGCCGCGTGGTGAGCCCGACCCGGCCCGCCAACTCGGTGTCCGAGGGCTGCACCAGCGCGTCGCCGTCCGCGGTCACCACCACCGGGAGCTTGGCGCCGTCCTGGCCCGCGGCCTCCAGCAGCCGAGCGGCCTCGGCGTCGGCGCCGTCAAGGGCGTGCCAGCGGAACGGGACGGAGTTGCGGGCCAGGAAGTCGCGCACCTCATACGACCGCGGCGACCAGCGGTGCCCGATCACCTTGACCTGCCGCTGCGGCTGCCGGTCGGTCACCGACCAGGCCCGCAGCAGCTCGTCGAGCACGGGGTAGAGCTTCTCCTCCGGCGGGTCCCACGGCTTGAGCAGGTAGTGGTCGAGGTCGACCACGTTGATCGCGGCGATGGCCGCGTCGGTGTCGGCGTAGGCGGTCAGCAGCACCCGGCGGGCGTGCGGGAATAGGTCCATCGCCGCCTCAAGGAACTCGATGCCGTTCATCTGCGGCATCCGGTGGTCGGCGAGCAGCACGGCCACCTCCTCGCCGCGCAGCTTGATCTCCCGCAGCGCGGCCAGCGCCTGCTCCCCCGACTCCGCCCGCACGATCCGGTAGTGCTCGCCGTACTGCTTGCGCAGGTCGCGGGCCACCGCCCGGGACACGCCGGGGTCGTCGTCCACGGTGAGGATCGAGGGCCGCGCGGCCCGGGCGGACTCGGTTGCCTGCGGTGGCGTGGGTGGCGTCATGGCACCAGTGTGCGTCAGCGGCGCCGTCCACTGCCGACACCCCGGTGTGACCCTCGCCCCGCGCGGAGTCCGTCCGCGCGGACCGGCTCCGCGCCCCCGTTCAGCGGACCGCCGAACAGCTCATCGGGCCCGGTGGGACCCGCTCCCGCGGGCAGTGGGCCCGCCGCCGCTGCTCCAAGCGGGTTGGACCGCTACTGGATCGGCCCAACCTGTGCCACGGTTGCGTTATGCGGGGGGTAGTCGAGGCGGCTGGAGCGCCAGTGCCGCCAGAGTCGTCGGCGGCAGAGTCGTCCGGGTCGTCTGGGTCGTCCGGGTCGTCTGAGTCGTCGCCGTCAAGGTCGGCAGAGTCGGCGCGGCCGGGGTCGCTGTCGTCGCGCTCGGCGGTGCGGGGCCGGTGGCCGCGCCGGGCCGCCCGGGGGCGCGCGCGGTGGCGGCACGCGGTCGTGGTGGGCGCCGGGTTCGCCGGGCTGTCGGCCGCCCGGGTGCTGGCCGACCGGTTCGAGCGGGTCACCCTGGTGGAGCGGGACACCCTCGACGCGGACACCGAATACCGCAGCGGCGTCCCGCAGGCCCGGCACACGCACGCGCTGCTCGCCCGCGGCGCGGCCATCTTGGAGGAGCTGTTCCCTGGGCTGCGGGCCGAACTCGCCGGGCGGGGCGCGCCGGTGTTCGACCTCGGCGAGTCCGGGCGGCTGCTGCTGCCCACCGGCTGGGCGCCGCGCGGCGCCATCGGCGTTCCGATCCAGAGCGTCACCCGGGTCGCGCTGGAGGCGGGCATCCGCCGCCGGGTCATGGCGAATCCGGCGGTCACGGTCCTGGGCGGCGTGCGCGTCGAGGGGCTGTGCTGGGACGGCGACCGGGTCACCGGGGTGCGCGGCGGCGGGCGGACGATCGAGGCGGACCTGGTGGTCGACGCCAGCGGCCGGACGTCCACGCTGACCACCGACGCGTTGGCCGAAGCCGGGCGCCCGCCGCAGACCGAGCGCGTCGTGCGGGGCGATTTGTCTTACAGCTCAAGGCTTTTCCGGGTG
This sequence comes from Actinokineospora sp. NPDC051303, assembly GCF_055586285.1. Classification (NCBI taxonomy): domain Bacteria; kingdom Bacillati; phylum Actinomycetota; class Actinomycetes; order Pseudonocardiales; family Pseudonocardiaceae; genus Actinokineospora; species Actinokineospora sp. NPDC051303. The sequence goes on along the minus strand of NZ_JBVJIN010000004.1, from coordinate 244,458 downwards.
CCCGCGGACTTCCACGCCGACTGGACCGCGACCGCGTGCATCACCTACGCGCCCGCCGCCCGCCGGGGCGCGGTCGTCTTCCCGGTCGAGGGCGGGCGGTGGCTGATCACCCTGATCGGCGCGGGCGGGGAGATCACCCCGGCCGACGACGCGGGATTCCTTGCCTACGCCCAATCCCTGCCCAACCCGCACATCGCGGCCAGCGTCGCCGCGGCCGAGCCGGTCGCCCCGCTGTACCGGGCCGTCAAGCTGAACAACCGGTGGACCCTGTTCCACCGGGCGCCGCGCTGGCCCGAGCGCCTGCTGTGCGTCGGCGACGTCGTGTGCGCGCTGAACCCGGTGTACGGGCAGGGAATGACGGTCGCGGCGATGCAGGCGCTGGCCCTGCGCGGCCTGCTCGACGACCACGCCCGGCGCGGCGACCTGACCGGTCTGGCGCGCCGGTTCCAGCGCCGGGTCGCGCGGGACCTGCGGCTGCCCTGGCTGATGGCGACCAGCTCGGACCTGGCCTGGAACCTGGACGAGGCGGCGGCGCACACCCGGCTCGCGCACTGGTACTTCGACCGGGTGCTCGACCTGATCCCCGGCGACCGCGACCTGTTCCGGCGCTTCTACCTCACCGCCCACATGGCGGCGAGCCCCGCGGCTCTGCTGCACCCCCGGGTCGTGGCGGCCATCGTGGCGATCTCGTTGCGGCGACTGGGAAGCGCGGCATGACCGGTCCCGTCGGCTCCTGCGTGCGCCCGCCGCAGGAGGTCCCGGAGACAGTCGCCCCCGACTGGCGCGCGGCCGCGGACGGCCACGTGGCCTGGATTCGGCTGCGCGACCTGGTGCCCGGGCGGGAAATCCACCGCTACCAGGCGCAGGAGCTGTGGAAGCTCATCGCCTACAGCTACCCGGACGCGCGCGGCGCGGCCCGGCTGCTCCTCATGGATATCCTCGGCTGGTTCACCGTCTTGGACGACCACTTCGACGGTCCGCGCGGCCACGACCCGGAACAGGCCCGCGCCCTGGTCGACCTGCTGGTGGACGACCCGGCCGACGCCCCAGCCGACCTACGGTCCGCCGCGATTCTCACCGCATGGCAGGACATTCGCCGCCGCCAGCGCCTCGGCATGTCCGACGCGTGGGCGCGGCGGACGGCGGCCGAGTGGGCGCTCTGCCTGGACACGTTCGTCACCGAGGCCCGCCACCGCGCCGACGGGACGCTGCCCACACCGGAGGAGGCTGTTCCGCTGCGCCGCCACGCGAGCTGCCTGTATCCGTTCATGAGCATGCTCGAACGCGTGCGCGGCGCGGAGCTGCCAGACGAGGTGCATGCCGACCCCGCGTTCCACCGGCTGCGCGCGCACACCGCCGACGCCGCCACCCTGATCAACGACGTGTTCTCGCTGCGGCGGGAGGAGGAGCGCGACAGCCCGTTCAATATGGTCGTGGTCCTCCAGCGCCACCAAGGCGGCGACCGGGCCGCCGCGCTGGCCGAGGTGCGCGCCCGCATTCAGGATCTGTGCCGGAAAAGCGACGCGCTGCGGGACAGTCTCAGCCGCGACTATCCGGAGCAGAGCTGGTACCTACGGCGCACCGCGCGGCTGGTCGACGGCGTGCACCGGTGGAGCAGCACCACGTTCCGCTACCACCACACGGCGACCGGTCACCCGAACTGAGCGACCGGGGCGGTGGCGTCGGTGTCCAGGTAGAAGTCCCGGATGAGCGCGCTGAGCTCGGCGCTGGTGATGAACCCGTCGCCGTCGCCGTCCAGGTCGCGGAAAACCCCCGCGATGTCGACGTCGCCGAAGCCGGCCACGGTCAGGTAGTCGCCGAACTCCTGCTCGTCCAGCCTGCCGTCGCCGTTCTCGGCCACCACCCCCACGATGGCGTCCGCGACCGGCTGCGCGACCCGCGACCACGGCTCGCTGGCGACGTCTTGGGGAAACCCGAGGAACAGGTCGATGTACTCCTCACGGGAGATCCGCCCGACGCTGTCGATCTCGGCCTGGTTGCGCAGCCACTCCCACAGCCCGTAGAACCGCTTCTCCAGCGTCTCGTGCCGCTCGGTGCCCGAGTCGGCGAACCGGGTGTTGAGGCGGTCGATGAACTGCTTCCAGTCCCGCCATTCCAGGTAGCCGCTGCGCGTCACATCGAGGGCGTCGAACTGGCTTTCGATCCGGCGGCGGATGTCTTCGAGGGGCATGGGCACTCCCGGGGTGTCACGAGGCGTGAGCGTGGCTAAACCCAACACGGCGGGGGAACCTTCCGCGCAGGGGGAAGCCACAGTAGTGCACGGTAAAGCACCCACCCCCGATCTTCACCCGATCGAGGCTTTCGTGACAGTGAGTAGCGGCGCGCTGCCCGCAGTGGTGGACCGCATCACCCAGCGTCATGACCGCCAGGACGAGCAGCCCGGCCCTTTCCCGATCGCGGCGCCGGTCTCGCGGATATGACTCCCCAGTTGAGGGTTTGCGCGAGTTGTCCTGCCGTTTCTTCTGCGAAGTCTCACCGGGTTGGTCAATGACACACTTGAGGGGTCAGCTTCCTGTGGCCGGAAGGAGTGATCGGCGTTGGACGCCGACGAGATGACGCGCTACATCCGTGAGAGTTTTCCCGGAGTCCGAGTCGCGGAGAACGCCGGGGACGCGTTCTTCATTTACGATCCGGACGGCGATTTGCCCCCGGAACGGGAGTTTCCCTTCGCGACGGTCGTGACCGGCGATCACTACGACCACGTCTCCCGATTGGACCGGCGGGGCGTCTACCGGGTCAACATCGGTCTCACCAAAGCGGGCTACAACGAGCTTTTGGGAACCACACCGACCATCCGCGACGAACACGGTGTGTGGGAATCTGGTGTCGATTACTCCACAGTGGACACTCTGTTGCCGCATCCGGTGTACGCGGTCCAGCACTGGGTTTGCGTGGTCGCGCCCGGGGCGGCGACGCTGGGCGTGGTGCGGGACCTGTTGGCACAGGCCCACCGGTTCGCGGTTCGCAAGCACGCCAACCAACGCGCCCGGCGGGGCACGGCATGACCGGCGTTGCGCCGCTCGCCACAATCCCGGGCGCGCGGGTGTGCTCGCTGGTGGAATCGAGGGCATGGGCGACCTGCTGCCACCCGAGTTCACCCGGCACACCGTCGACGCCGACGGGGTGCGCATAAATGTCCGCGTCGCCGGAAGCGGCCCGCCACTCCTGCTGCTGCACGGCTACCCGCAGACCCACCTGATCTGGCACCACATCGCGCCGAAGCTCACCGCAACCCACACCGTGGTCCTGACCGACCTGCGCGGCTACGGCGACAGCGACAAACCGCCGTCCACCCCCGACCACGCCCCGTACTCGAAACGCGCGATGGCCCACGACCAGTTGCTGGTCATGCGGAACCTGGGCTTCGAGCGGTTCGCCGTCGCGGGCCACGACCGCGGCGGCCGGGTCGGGCACCGCCTCGCCCTGGACCACCCGGACGCGGTCTCCGCCCTGGCGGTACTGGACATCGTGCCGACCCGGCACACGTTCCGCACCGCCGACACCGCCTTCGGCCTCGGCTACTTCCACTGGTTCTTCCTGGCCGCGGGCGGCGGCATCCCCGAACACCTGATCGGCAAGGACCCGGAGTTCTGGGTCCGCACCCGAATGGAGATCCGACACAGCGGCAGCACCCCGTTCTCCCCCGCCGCGCAGGCCGAGTACGTCCGCTGCTTCGCCACCCCGGAAGCCATCCACGCCTCCTGCGAGGACTACCGCGCGGCCGCCACCATCGACCTCGCCCACGACGACGCGGACGCGGAGGCGGGCCGCCGTATCACCGCGCCGCTGCTGGCCATCTGGGGCGAGCACAGTTTCGTGGGCCGCCACTACGACATCCTCGACGTCTGGCGCGACTACGCGGACGACGTGCGCGGCCATTCCGTGCCCAGCGACCACTACGTGCCGGAAGAGGCTCCGGAACCCACCGCACGAGGACTCGCGGATTTCTTGGCGGCAGTGGGATAATCGCAGTGGGATAATCACCGCCCGATGCCGAGGGAAGGCCCGCCATGGCGGCACTGCGCACGCTGCTGTTCCTCGCCCTGCTGACGACCGCCCTGGTCACCCCACCCGCGGCGGCCACCCCGACCCGAACCATTCCCATCGGCACCGCGAGGACTCTCCCACTGGGCACGGTGGTCACCGTGAGCGGCACGGTGACCACCCCGTCCGGCGCGTTCGAGTCCAGCTTCTTCGACCAGGGCTTCGCCCTGCAAGACGCGAGCGCGGGCATCTACATCAGCCTGCCGACCAACCTCGACGTCAAACCCGGCCGCCGCGCCCGAGTGACCGGCGCCCTGCGCGACAGCTTCGGCCTGCTGATCCTCGCACCCACCTCCGACGCCGACGTCACACTGGGCCACCCCGGTCCACCGGTGCCACCACAATGGGTGTCCACCTCCGCCATCAGCGAGTCAACCGAGGGTAGCCTCGTCCGAGTGTTCGCCACGGTGACCCGGGCGCCCATCAGCGACCTCCCCTTCGGCCACAAGTTCTGGATAAACGACGGCTCAGGCGAGACCCAGGTCTTCGTCAACCTCGAAACCAACATCGATGTCACCACTTTCCACACCGGCCAACGAATGCTCGTGACCGGCTTCAGCGGCCAATTCGACGCCGACTACGAAATCCTCCCCCGCTCCCCCCACGACATCCGCACGCGTTAACCCTGCGCTCCCACGTCCACCGCGCCTTCCGGGACGGCTCGCCGCTCAGCAGGCGTAGGTGAGATGGGTGACCAGGCCGGTGTGCCGCACGCCGAGCGGGGTGAGGTCGATCCGGCCGACCCCCTCGAACAGCCGCTCCCCGCGCCCGAGCAGCACGGGCGCGACGTGCAGGCGCAGCTCGTCGATGAGCCCGGCGGCCAGGAACTGGTTCACCGTGGCCGCGCCGCCCGCGATCGCGACGTCCCGGTCGCCCGCCGCCGCCCGGGCGCGCTCCATGGCCTCGGCGATGCCGCCGGTCACGAAGTGGAACGTCGTGCCACCGGCCATCGGCAGCGGCGCGCGCTCGTGGTGGGTGAGAACGAAGACCGGGGCGTGGTACGGCGGCTCGTCACCCCACCAGCCGGTCCAGTCCGGATCCCACGCGCCGCGCCCGGGGCTGAACATGTTGCGCCCCATGATGAACGCGCCCGCGTCGGTGATCTTGGCCAGTTCGGCGGCGTTCGCGTCGGGCTCCTCGAACATCCACCGGTGCAGGCTCGGCTCGGCCCCCTCGCCCAACGGCTGGTCCAGCCGCTGGTCCGGGCCCGCAACGTAACCGTCCACCGAGACCGAGATGTCGCAGGTGACCTTGCCCATCGCGCGCTCCTCCTGTCAGGCGGGACGCCGTCGCCCCGCGCTGCCCTTAAGACGGAGCGGAGCGACGGGTCTCGACGTCCTCGGGAGGAATACCCGGGACGGGCAGAACCACCACCCCGCGTTCCAGGTCGACACCGTGCGCGGGCGGACCGCCCTGGGCGTCGTCTTCGCGCATCATCGACATGGAGTCGCGGTGGTCCAGTTCCATTCGCTTGGTGCCGTAGAAGATGGCGGTGAACTCGTTGACGTAGGTGGCGGTGACGGGGGTCCCGGGCCGTCCGCGCCGCCGCTGCCGCCGCAGCTCGTACACCCCGCCAGCCACCAGCAGCAGCGTGCTGCCCGGGATGGCCAGGCTCAGCACCAACTCCGTCGTGTCCACCCAGCGGCAACGATCGGTCACCCGAACGGGTTCCGGGGCGGAACCGGGGCGGCTGCCGGGTCGTTGTCTTGGCGTGGCGGAGCAGGACCTCTACGCGGTCCTCGGGGTGGCGCCCACCGCGTCGGCCGAGGAGATCGGCCGCGCCTACCGGGACCTGGTCCGCAGGCTCCACCCGGACACCCGAGCCGGGGGCGATGCCGCGGCGGCCGAGCGGACGCTGGCCCGGGTGATCGCCGCGTACGAGACGCTGCGCGACCCAGCGCGCCGCACGGTGTACGACCGGGACCACGGCATCATCCGCGCCACACCGGCCGACACCAGCGCCAGGGACGACCTCGCACGCCGCGTCGCGGCCCGTCGTGTGCGGGAGCCGTTCATCCGCGTCGGGCCGGTCCGCCGCCACCGGTGATCCGGGCGAAGCTCAGGGCCACGGCTCAGGGCGCTCCGGGACCGGGCGGTGCTGGTCGGCGACGTCGGCCGGGTCGGCCTCGCCGACGATGGCCTCGTCCAAGTCCTGGGTCTGCTCCGCGTCGTCAATCTCGTCGCGCACTCGGGCGAACCGCTGCTGCTCAACGACATCGGCGATCGGCTTGTCGAAATCCTGGTCAGGAAGATCCATTGTGGACACCCCATCGAGTCGTCCGCGACCCGGGCACGCGGGATGGTCCCGGTGGCCGTCTCGGAAAAGCGTCTCCTGGACGCGAGGGCGCCCGCTGGGGGTTCACCACACCGGACCGGACAGCCACGGGACCGCACCCGCTCGGCACTGGGCTCACTACGGTTCGCGCTCAGCACCGCGCGGCCGGAGGCGACCGCTGCCGGGAGTCGGCGGCGGGTGTCGACCGGCCCGCGCGCCGCTCCACCGGACCGGACACCGGCCGGACCCGGACGCCGGGGACGTCGGGGCGCTCGCGCGACACCTCGCCGAAGTTGGCGGCGACGATGGCGTCGAACTCCGCCCGCACCCAGTCCTCGTCGTGGGACACCAGGTCCGCGAATGTCCAGTCCTGCCTCAGGTTCAGCACGTCGGCTCACTCCCCGGAAACATCACCAGGCAACTAACCGATGTAAGATTTGTATAGCAACGGCTGTAGGTTTCGTCAAGCACCGACTGCCGCTATCACCGGGAAGGGGAACGGCCGTGGGGCTGAGCGACCTCGATGACGAGGACTATCCCGCCTACACGACCGGCCAGGCCGCCGACCTGCTCGGCGTGCGGCAGGCGTTCCTGCGCAGCCTCGACGCGGCCGGAATGCTGGTGCCGCACCGGTCTTCCGGCGGCCACCGCCGGTACTCGCGCCGCCAGCTGGCGTTCGCGGTGCGCTTCCGCGCCCTGTTCGACGACGGCCACACCCTCACCGCGGCCGCCCGCATCCTGCGGCTGGAGGACGACCTGGCCGCCGCCCGCACCGAGATCGCCGAACTCCGCGTCCGCCTCGGCGACAGCGCGACCACCGACGACAGCACCGGGTAGGGCGTCGCCAGGTCGAAGCCAGGCGCGAGGCGGCGAAACTGGGCCGTCCGCGGCGGCTCCTCTCGGCATCACCCGGGATGTCCCCACATCAGAACAACTGCCGGTCGCGGTCGGCGGAGAGAACCGAGCCCTGTTCGGAGTGCGGCGCGTCGGCGCTGACGGGCAGCACGAAGGGAAACAGGTTCAGCCGCCGCCACCGTGGGAAACCCGCTGGTCGCAAGGATTCCGGTGTGGACTTCGGGGTCGCCCACACGATGAACTCTCGGCCCTCGAAGCGGATACTGGCCACCACCGTCACCGGCCGCCGCACCGCGACGCACACCCGGTGCAGTGCCTCGAAAAAGAAGTACGGCCGAAGCTCGAAGGCCCCCGGTTGCGAGAGGACGGTCCAGGCCAGTTCCGCAGCCTGGTCGCCGTCGAGTTCAGCCGCCGAGGGCAGCCCCTTGATCCGCTCGACGGTGAGATACCTGGCCCCGTCCCAGCGCCGCCACCGCGCGGGGAAAACCAGGTGATTCCACTTGGTGCAGTGCAGGTTGCTGAACATCGCCATGCTGAACTCGGTCTTGACGCCCAGATACGGGGCAACCCCGTTGACCGCGTACAGGCCGAGCACCAGCGCGAGCGGCACCCATAATCCAACCGGCACCTGATGATCCGCGACACCGGGATCGGCGAAAGTCTGCGCCACCGCCAACAGAAACGACGCGGTGAGCAGCCCGAACACCGTCTGGATCACCCACGCCGCACCACGGTGCCGGTAGGGCAGGTTCCAGTTGGCCCGGTGCGGGGTCACCAACCACACCAGCGCGACGGCGGCCACCCCCGCGACCGCACCCGTGACGTCGAGCGGGAGCGCGGGCCAGTCCGATTGGGCCGCCCACGGCAGAAAGGCGGCGAGCCCGGCGTACATCACGGCCGAGAAGTTCACGATGCCGACCAAAGCGAGGCCAAAGTGGAACGCGATGCCCACCAGCATCCCCACCCCTCGGGTCTGCGGCACGATCAGCAACACCGGCACAGCGAGTTCACACACCAGCGTGCCCGCGATCGCGCAGCGCTTGATCCGCTCGATCAGCCGCGGCTCGCGAACGCCGCGGTCCCAGCACACGAACGCCGCGAGCGCCCCCGCGTACCCGTCCAGGGAAAGAAAACCGCGGTTGAGCTTGTGCGTGAACGCCAGCAGGTAGGTGAGAATCACCAGCCATTGAACGCCAATCACCTGCACCGCCTGGCTTTCCGCCCCCGACGCGCCCACCAGCGCGGCCCCGTCGGCCAGCAGAATCACCGCGAGCATGAACAGCGCCAACACCAGATGGTTCGACACCCGCAGCGAGTAGCTAGCGATCACCAGGAGCAGCAACGCGAAGACCGCCAGATGTGCGAGCGCCGACGACGGCTGAACCGTCATCCAGACACAGGCCGCCATGAACGCCAGGTGCAGCACGGCATGCGTCCGGGAGCGCAGCCGCAAGCCCAGTGTGGGAACGAAACAGCGCCGCAGATACTCGCCACCATCGCGGGCCAGGTAAAGCAGTTCGTGCGCCAACAGCGCAGCACCGAGAAAACAGGCCACAATCACAACGACCGCCTACCCAAGACGACCGCGCGGCGGCCAAGCCCCCACGTGGCCTCGATACCGGTGCGGCCCGCGCCGTCAAGCAGGGTGGCGATCTCACCGAGATCCGCGACCGCAGGCAGGTCGGAGTCCGGAATCATTCTCGGCAGCACGCACCACCCCTGCTCGTGGACTCGTTCGGCGAGCGGGTCGAGATCGTCGGTCACCAGGGCCGTTCCTAGAGTTCGATGAGGTCGGAAAACTCACCGCTGCCGTTGGCCGCCCACGGCGGCCTCGGTCTACTCGACGGTGATACGGTTGAAATTGGCCAGCCTGCCCGAACAGAAGAACCGAATGCGCTCGCCCCCCTGGCTCGACTTCGGGGCGAACAGATGCAGGCGCAGCCGGGCCCGGATTTCGCCGATATTCACCTGCACAAGATGGTCGATCAGGTGTTCCCACACACCCCCATCGCCGCATCCCCTTTTCCGACCGAACGGAATACCCGAAAATCAGCGACCCGTGGTCTCCAGCTCAACAAAGTGGGCATTCCACGCACGGCATGACGACTCAAGCGGCCCATCCACCACCGCGACATCCGACTCCTCCGGCACGGAGGCAAGCACCGCTTCCTGGCCAGACGACAGCTCAAAAGAAAGCGTTTCCCACATTCTCACCACGGTCACCCCTAATCATTCACCCTGATCCCCATGCCACCACCGGATAGCGGCGCGGGCCATGACGTTACCGGCACACCGTGCACACAGCGATTCCCCGTTCGAGCGGTGCAGGATTCACCCAGGTAGCCCAAAGCCGTCACCACAACAACCACTGACATTGCCCATTCGGACCCCCAAACAAGCCCGATGACCGATAACCGCCAACCAGATCCAGCCCGCCAGCCTGCCACCGGACCAAAATCCCCAGAGGACGAGCAGAACGACAAAAATAAGGTGCGAGACGAGGTCAAGGAACACCCCCAGCCCCCCCCCCCGCGATAGCCGCACCCGACCCCCACCAAGCCGAACCAACGCCCGCCCAGTGCTCGATGGGGCGGAACGAGCAGCAGCAAACCCACGCCCCCAACCAGGCCGCACCGAGCCTGCCAGGTGCTCGACAGGAGCGGACAGCACAGCCGAGCATCTGCCAGGCCGCACCCACGCTCGCCCAGTGCTCGATGGGGTGGAGTGGTTTCTTTGGGGGTGAAGGAAGATCCCTAAACTCGCCGTGGTCGTGGGGCCGAAGGCTCCCCACCCGTCTTTCCCACGACGGGATCTTCCTTCGTAGGGGCCCCAAAGAAACCACTCCACCCCATCGAGCAGACAGACCCAGCCAGCCACCCGGGAACCCGCTCCACCCCCATCGAGCAACCCCACGCAAGCCAACCACCGGCGCCCCGGGGCAGTCTCGTAGTGCAGATCCCAGTGCGGCAGCCGAGCAGGTCAAAACCAGCCGGCGGCAGGCCGCCACCCTATCCACACGGGTGGCGGCCTGCCGCCGGTTTCTACGGGGTAGCGCCGTCGACGTACCGGAACTCCGGGCAGTAGCGCCAGCCGCTCTCATCGGGCAAGGGGAAGGTCATGATGTCCCTGGCCAGTTCGCGCATCTCGCCCATGCGGCCGATGGCGTTGCCCACCAGCGCCATGGCGCGGGCGGGATCGGTGGCGCGCCAGGCTTCCTGAAGGCTCAGGAGCATGCCGCTGTAGGCGTAGTTGAACGAATAGAGGGTGTCGAGCACATGCGGGTGGTGCTCGGGGATCCCGGGGTCGGCGGCCCACCCGCCCGCGGGGACCTCGGCCGCGGCGTAGGTCCGGGGCATGCCGATGGGGTCGCCGGTGAACGCCCAGATCCCCGCGGGCCCCTTGACGAGCTTGCGGCCGTGGTAGAGCTCGCGGAACGCGTAGTAGTGCGAGAGCTCGCCTTTGGTGAGGTAGTACGGGTTCTCCGGCGAGGTCGAGGTGCCTTCGCCCTGTTCGGTGATGATGTCGAGGCATTTCAGGACCGTGGTCAGGTTGGCCATCGGGATGATGGCGTTGCCCTCGCCGTGCTTCTGCGACAGGTCGAAGCTGAGCTGGCGCTCGGGCCGGATCAGCGTCGGGTCGATGGCCAGGAACGCGGCCTTGATCTTGGCGTAGAAGGCGCCGATCGACGGGTAGTGCTCGGAGTCGAGGGAGACGATGGGCACGTCCGGCTTCTCGATCTGGGAGTACATGTCCAGGCTCGCCCTGGTCAGCCCGCCGAGGCGGACCTCAAGTTCCGGGCGCACCCCGCCGGGGAGTCGGCCGGGGTAGTGGGGGACCACGTCCTGGCCCGTCAGCAGCGGCTCGCCGCCGAGGGCGGTGAGCATGTTGCCGACCAGCCCCAGGTGCGACATCTCATCGAAGATGATCTCGCGGATCGTCCGGTGGACGTTCTTGTCCCGCTCCGGGTCGATGATCGACCACAGCCCGCACGAGTAGGGCGGGATGGTCGCCAGTTCCAGGATGATCGCGTGCTGCAGCGCGGTCCGCAGCCAATCGACGTCCAGGTCCTCGTCCGCGGTGGCCATCAGGGTCGCGATGGACGTGTCCTGCCCGGCCGATGTGGTGGTCATGGTCGCCTCGCTCAGGTCGCCGGGATGGTGGTCGCGCCAACCGGCCGCGCGGATTCCACGCTTTCGGCCTGGGTGGGCACGGTGATCGAGCATTCGTCCACTTTGTACTGGATGGCCGCCGGGTAGTCGTCGCGGCGCAGCCGGACGCGGACCAGGATCGGGCCCTTGTTGATCTCGTCGGCCGGGTTGTCGATCCGGCCGAACGCCTGTTCGACCTGGTCGAGGTCGCGCACGTCGAACGCGGTCATCCTCGTCTCGTCCGTGGTGAACACCTCGGCGAGCGCCTGGTAGTTCCAGCGGTGCAGGATGTTGTAGAAGTCGGCGTCGGCCGCGGGCGGCTTCGTGTAGTAGCAGGATTGCACCAGCATCTGCTCGATGCCGTAGAAGCCCTCGTTGTCCAGCACGAAGATCACCGGCCGCAGGCCGTGCCGCACGTGCGTGGACAGCTCCTGGCAGGTCTCCTGGAACGAGCCGTCGCCGACGAACACCAGCGGCCGCCGGTCGCCGCGGGCCATGGCCGCCCCGGAGGTCGCGCCAACCGAGTAGCCGATGGACAGCCAGCTGTTCTGCGCCAGGTAGGTGTCCGGCTCGGCCATGTGCAGGTTCATCGAGCCCAGCAGCGCGAACGCCGCGTCGGACACCACGGTGTACCGGCCGGGCGAGTCGCGCAGCAGCCGGTTGACGCGGCAGAACAGGCTGTCGTAGGTCAGCTCGTTGCCTTGCGGTGCGGCGAAAGTCTCGCTCCGGTAGGCGGCGACGCTGTCCGGCACGTCCAAGCCGGTGGCGTTGCCGATGCTGAAGTAGTCGGCCTCGAAGGAGCGCGGGCCGAACCGCTCGACCAGGCGTGCCCGCAGCGCCTTGATGAACTCGCCCAGCTGCACGTCCGGGAAGTAGGAGGCGCCGACGCTGACGCCTTCCTTGGCCGCGACGACCCAGTCGGAGCCGACGCTCTGCTCGCCGCCCAGGTTCTTCGACGTGGCCCAGGACCCCATGCCGATCCGGCATCCCGCCACGTTCTTGAAAATGTCGCGGACCTTCGGCAGGCTGGCCTTGCCGTTGTAGACGCCGACGAAATCCGGGTTGTCCTCCGACAGCACGGCTTTGCCGCCGATGGTGGTGCAGAAGGGAATGCCGGTGGCGGCGACCAGGTCGGCGAACTCGCCCGCGAGGTCGAACCGGTCGATCTCCTCGCCCGCCCACAGGATCGGCGTGCCGAAGTCCTCGATCAGGTCGACCGCCGCGGTGACGGCCTTGTCGAGCATCTTGCGGTTGGCCGCGGTGACCGGCCGCCGCCGCGCGGTCAGCGTGCCCTGCGGCGCCTCGCACGGCGCGGTCCAGACGTCCTCCATGACCTCCAGGTACACCGGGCGGCGCTCGGACAGGCACGCCACGATCGCGCTGTCGATCTGCATCGGGGCCAGCCCGGGGTTGGAGATCACCTGGGCGTCCACGGTGACCTGCCGGTAGACCTCCAGGTTGCTCTCCCTGCGCTGGCTCATGTGCGAGGTGAGCAGCCCGATGGCCTGGTAGTTCAGCCACTGCTCGTAGGTCGGCGACGCGTTGATCGCGATGATCGGGATGTACTCGACGTACGCGCCGCCGATGGGGTTGAGCAGGCTGAACGACCCGACGCTGTAGGTGGTGGCCGCCGCGCCGATCCTCGGGTGCGCGCTGTCCACGCGCCGGGTGCGGGCGTAGGCGTCCGCGGCGAAACCGGCGCCGATCTCGGTCGGCGTGCCGACCCATTTCACCGAGGTGTGTTTATGCAGGATTTCCAGGAACGGGCCGAGGTGGTTGCCGGGAACACCGAACAGGTGTCGGATTCCGAGCTGTTCCAGCCTGGTCGCCAGGTATCGGCCGACTGTCCATTCGCTACTGTTCGTCTCCGCCATGAGATCATGGTGTCAGCGTCGCGGGAAACCGGGAACCGCCCACGCGGGCGGACGTCCGTTTGCCACCGAGCCGAACCCGATCAAGTGAGGCATTCGCTACCCACCGCTGCGGGAAAAGCGAATTCGCCTACCCGCGACCCGCATATGGGGGACAACGAAAGAAATCCGATCCGACAATGTGTGTCCGAGTGTGTCCGACGCCCGACAGCCGCGCGCCTGCCCGGCCGCCGCCGACGTCAGGACCGCCCGCACCCGCCGCCGGACGGCTCAACTAGGCTGGGCGGGGCTGGTAGTGATGGCAACCACGAGGATGTGCGAATGTCCAGGACACTTGTGCGGGATCTTTCCGCGCACGTCGGTGAGCGGGTGACCGTCTACGGTTGGGTCAACACGTCCCGGCTGCAGCGGAAGATGCAGTTCATCGTGGTCCGGGATCACACCGGGATGGTGCAGGTCACCAACAAGCGCACCGAGCCCGCGTCCGAAGTGGAGGAGACCTTCGAGCGGGTCCCCACCGAGTCCGCGGTGAAGGTGACCGGCACGGTGGTGGCCAACCCCATCGTCAAGCTGGGCGGGGTCGAGCTGGTGCCGGACGCGGTCGAGGTCGTCAACGCCGCCGTGTCGCCGCTGCCGATCAACGACCAGACCGGCATCGACCAGCGGCTGGACTGGCGCTTCCTGGACATCCGCCACCCGGCGCGGCAGCTGATCTTCCAGGTGCAGACCACGGTCGAGGCGGCCATGCGCGAGTTCGCCTATGCCGAGGGCGCGACCGAGCTGCACACCCCGAAGTTCATGGGCACCGCGTCGGAGTCCGGCGCCGAGGTGTTCAAGGTCAAGTACTTCGACCGCAACGCCTACCTGGCGCAGTCGCCGCAGTTCTACAAGCAGATGGCGATCTCCGGCGGCATCGACAAGGTCTTCGAGATCGGCCCGGTGTTCCGCGCGGAGCCCTCGTTCACCTCGCGGCACGCCACCGAGTTCATCAGCATCGACGTCGAGCTGGCCTGGATCGACGGCGTCGAGGACGTGATGAGCTTCGAGGAGCGGATGCTCGCGCACGTGCTCGCGGCGGTCGCCGACAAGCACGGCGAGGAGATCCGCGAGCTGCTCGGCGCCGAGGTCGTCGTCCCCGAGCTGCCCTTCCCGCGCATCCCGATGCACGAGGCCATCGAGTTGCTGACCGCCCAGGGCTGGAAGCCGGAGAAGGTCAAGGGCGACCTCGACCCGGAGGGCGAGCGGTCCATCTCGGCCCTGGTCAAGGAGCGGTTCGGGCACGAGTTCGTGTTCATCACCGAGTTCCCGGCCGGGGTCCGGCCGTTCTACCACATGCGCGCCGAGGGCAACCCGGACGTGACCGAGAGCTTCGACCTGCTCTGGAAGGGCATCGAGATCACCACCGGCGCGCAGCGCGAGCACCGCTACGACGTGCTGGTGAAGCAGGCCGAGGAGAAGGGGATGGACCTGGAGCCGCTGAGCTCTTACACCAACTCCTTCCGGTTCGGCACCCCGCCGCACGGCGGGCTCGGCGCCGGGCTCAGCCGCATCCTGATGGTCATGCTCGGCTTGGACAGCATCCGCGAGACCACGTTCCTGTTCCGCGGCCCGAACCGCCTGGAGCCGTAAAGCACAAGCCGTATGGCTGAGGATTCACCACATCGGTCATAGTTTTGTCCGGATCTCATCTCCGGCGTTTATTCTCGGCGGACGCGGTCGAGCGATATTCGCCGGAGATGAGTCCATTATGACCACTAAGTCGACCATTCTGATCGCCACGAACGGGACGACCGGCGCCAGTCGTGTTTACCGGGGCAAAATCGAGCAGCTCTGCCACACCCTTCGCGAGAGCGGGCACCGGGTGCTGGAGGTCGACACCGCGGGCGACGCCGCGTCGGTGGTCGCCTCCCAGGCCGACCTGGCCGCGGCCTTGGTGAGCTGGGACAGCTGGGACAGCTCGGATTTCGGGGACCCCGCCCACGACAAGTGCAGGCCCGCCGAGGGCATCTTGCAGTCGCTGCTGCACCGGTACTCCGCGCGCCTGCCGGTGTTCCTGCTGACCACCGGCGAGTACGACGACCACACGCCGCTGTGGGTGTCGGAGGTGGTCAACGGGTGGGTGTGGCTGCTGGAGGACACCCCGGAGTTCATCGCCGGGCGGATCGATTTCGCCGCCCGGCAGTACCTTGAGCACATTCTGCCGCCGTTCTTCGGGCAGCTTCGCCGGTTCGAGGACACGCACGCGTACTCCTGGCACACCCCCGCGCACGCCGGTGGCGTCGCGTTCCTGAAATCCCCGGTCGGGCGCGCGTTCTTCGACTACTACGGCGAGCCGCTGTTCCGCACGGACATCTCGGTCTCGGTGGGCGAACTCGGCTCCCTGCTGGAGCACAGCGGCCCCATCGGCGCGGCCGAGCGCAACGCGGCCAGGGTGTTCGGCGCGGACCGGACGTACTTCGTGCTGCACGGCTCGTCCACCTCGGACCGGATGATCGTGCACAGCGTGGTGCCCGACGACCGGATCGCGCTGCTCGACCGCAACTGCCACATGGCGATCAACCACGGCGCCATGATCACCCGCGCCCGCCCGGTGTACCTGGTGCCGACCCGCAACGGCTACGGCATCACCGGCCCGGTCCCGCCCAAGCGGCTCGCCGCGTCGGCCATCAGCGCGGCGATCGAGGCGAGCCCCACCGCGTCGGCGGCGCCGGACAAGGCCCCGGTGTACGCGGTGATCACGAACTCGACCTACGACGGGCTCGCCTACGACGCGGGCCGGGTCGCCGAGCTGCTCGGCCAGTCGACACCGGTGCTGCACTTCGATGAGGCGTGGTTCGCCTACGCCCACTTCAACCCGCTCTACGCGGGCCGCTACGGCATGTCGGTCGACGGGCAAACGCGGCCCACGGTGTTCGCCACGCACTCCTCGCACAAGCTGCTCGCCGCGCTGTCGCAGTCGGCGATGATCCACGTGAAGGAGGGGACCGCGGCTCCGTTCGACCACGAGCGGTTCAACGAGACCTACGCGATGCACTCGACCACGTCCCCGCTGTACCCGATGATCGCCTCCTGCGACGTCGCCGCGGGCATGATGGACGCGGGCGCGGGCGCCTGGCTGACCACCGAGGCGATCACCGAGGCCATCCGGTTCCGCAAGGCCATGATCGGGCTGGCCCGGCAGCTGGCCGCGGTCGAGGACCGGCCGCCGTGGTTCTTCGGGGTGTGGCAGCCGACCGAGGTCACCGACCCGCGCACCGGCCGCACCACCGACCTCTACGACGCGCCGCTGGACCTGCTGCGCACCGAGCCAAGCTGCTGGACCCTCGACCCGGCGGCGGACTGGCACGGCTTCCCCGACCTCGAACCGGGTTTCTGCCAGCTCGACCCGACCAAGGCGACGATCACCTGTCCCGGCGTGGACGCCGCGGGCGGGGTCGCCGACACCGGCATTCCGGCCCGCATCGTCACCGCGTACCTGGACCGGCGCCGGATCGTGGTCGAGAAGACCGACGCCTACACGTTCCTGGTGCTGTTCTCGATCGGCATCACCAAGGGCAAGTGGGGCACCCTGCTCGACGCCCTCACCGACTTCAAGCACTTCTACGACAACGCCGCCCCGCTCGCCGACGTGCTTCCCGACCTGGTGAGCGCCCACCCCAAGCGGTACGGAAACCTGACCCTGTTCGACCTCTGCGACGAGATGCACCGCTACCTGTCGGCCAAGGACGTCATCGGCCTGCTCAACCGGGCGTTCACCAACCCCACCCCGCCGACGCCGGTGCTGACCCCCGCGCAGACCTACCAGCGCCTCATCGGCGGCGAGACCGAACTCGTGCCGCTCGCGGACCTGGCGGAACGGGTCGTCGCCACTCAGATCACCGCCTACCCGCCAGGCATCCCGGTCCTGATGCCCGGCGAGCGCACCGGCCCGCACGACGGCCCGCTGCTGACGTACCTGCGCGTGCTGGAGGACTTCGACCAGCGCTTCCCCGGGTTCACCACCGAAACCCACGGCGTGCGCAAGGAAAAGGGAAAGTACTGGATCTCCTGCGTCACCGGCCTCGACTGACCCGTGCCGCTGGGCAAGGCGGACCCCTACCGAACTCGGCAGGCAGTGGCCATTGCGCGAAAGCCTTGTGCGCGACCGCTTACACTGCGCGCGTGGGCGAGTCGGGCGGAACGCGCAACGAGATCGGCGGCCCGGTCGACGGGGGAACCGTCATCCAGGCCGGGGTGATCCACGGCGGGGTGCGGATCGCCGCGCCCGGCTGGCGGCGGCCGGTTGTCGCATCGACCGCGCTCGTGGGGCTGCTCGGCGCGGCGGCCGTGTGGTGGCCGAGGCCGCCGGACGCCCCGGCCCCGCCGCCCCCGGCGGCGCTGGACGTCTCGGCTCGGGTGACAACCCAATGCGCGTACCGGCTCATCGGCGACGGCAGGCCAGCGGGCGTGCCGCCCGCGCTCACCGACAGCGCGGTCCTCCACCTCACGGCCCAGAACCGCAGCGAGGAGGAGGTGCTGATCCTCGCCGTGCGGATCGTGGTGCACCGCCGGGAACCGCCGCCCAAGACCGGCCGCCTCATCGCGGAAGGCTGCCCGTCGTCGGGGCTGCCTGTCCGGGACCTTGCGGTCGACCTCGACGCCGATCCTCCGCCGGTCCGGCCGGGACCTGCGCCCCCGGAGCCGCGACCGTCCGGCGCTTCGCCCGCGCCGAAAGCGGCCGCTTTCCCCTTCAAGGTCAGCCGGGGCGATCCGGAGGTCTTCCGGCTGGGCTTCACCGCGAAAACCTGCGACTGCACGTTCACGACGATCGTGGACTGGGTGTCCGGCGGCGAGACCCACGAGTCCTCGGTGGGCCCGCACCGGATCGTGCCCAAGGTCGACGCGCTCATCCGCCGTGAATGAGCGCGCCGACCGGATCGAGCGTCTTAACAGGTCTTTCGCAGGACCGAGCCGGAGGTGCCCGCCAGCGACACCGACGTGACGGAAGCTCCGTCCGGGCCGACGAACGAGCGGCCAAGCTGGACGTTCACCGCGCCCGTGCCGGTCTTGTTGGCGTTGACCACGGCCACTCCGCAGGCGAAGTCCCGGCGGAAGACGTTGGTCGCCACCGCCTGGTAGGGGCCGGTCGGGGCGCCGAGGTCCCAGTCGTACTCGGGGTGCCAGGGGGGCGGGTCGCCGTAAGCGTCGGTTTGGGCGACCTCGGCGATGGCGGTGTTGCCGCCCGTGGCCATCAGGTAGCTGGCGAGGACGTAGCGGAACGCCTGGTCGTCGCCGGTGTTGAAGTGCGGCTGCACCCAGGTGGTCTTGCCCGCGGCCTCGTTGGCGGCGATCTGGGCGACCTGCCTGCTCCACCCCTCGGGGTATTCCGAGAGCAGGTTGCCGCTGCTGAAGGCCAGCCACCACTCGTCGAAGCCGCCGTCGAGGTTGGCCATGTAGGCGTCCCACGCGCCGGTGTGCAGCCGCGCGTTCGACAGGTTGGCGACCGTCTTGAGGCCCGCCGCGGTGAACTTGGCGCGGGTGTTGGCGAACATCGCCCGGTACGCGTCCTGGATGGCGGCGTTGGTCGGGTACTTCGCCGGGCAGACGCCCGCGTGGTAGGCGTCGCAGGGGAACAGGGCGTTGTCCATGAACACGCCGTCGAAGCCGGACGCGGTGCTGCTGGCGATCACGTTGTCCGCCCAGGCGTTCTGGTACGCGGTGTTGCCGACGTCCATCTGCCAGTGTCCGGAGTAGCCGCTGTACTCGAAGCGCTGCCCGTCGGGGCCGAGCAGGAACCAGTCGGGGTGGTTGTTCTCCGCGTCGCAGTAGCCGACGCCGGTGGGCAGGTGCTGGTCATCGACGCCGTTGCGGCAGGCGTAGCTGCGGGTCGAGGTCAGGTCCTTGTAGACGAACACCTGGATCGCCGGGTTCGCCGCTTTGAGCTTGGCGACCAGCCCGCCCTCCCAGGCGTTGAGGACGATGTGGCTGCGCCGCTTCGCCTCGGTGGCGAGCATGGCATCGGTCGTGGGGGTGCTGTTCATGTGCAGCCAGAACGAGCGCACCCGCCCGGCCGTGGCGTCGAGCACGGGGGCGGGGGCCTGCCCGGACCCGGGCGCTGGGACGGACGTCGGGGCGGGGGCGGGGGCGGGCGCTGGGGCGGACCCGGGCGCAGGCGTTGGCGCGGGCCTGGTCGCCGAGGGGCGGTCGGGGCGCCGCCAGTCCGCTGCCGTCTCCGGCGCGGCCACCAGCGACGTGGTCAGGCCCGCGAGAGCCAGCACGGCCGCGACGAGCGCATGGGCAGACGGGAACCAGGGCATGACGAACTCCTTGCGCGGCGGCGGGCGGGCCATCGGGCAACGCCGGGCGAGCCGCGGTGTGACGGTGGGGACCGGGGAGCGCCCCGCGGGGGCGCTCGGAACGAGGCGCGTGCGCGCGTCGAAGTCGATATTCGCGTTGTGCTGGGGGATTCGGGGTTCAGTCGGCAGTCAAACCGCTGCTTTAGGGACAAGTCAAGTAATGCGCGTCACAGTCAAAAAAGGATCTCTTTTCGGGCCGCTTTTTTGAGATCACGCGACGGAAATCAATCCAGGACCGCGCCGCAGGTCATGTTGATCGCCGCCCCGGTCACGGTCCTGGCCCAGTCCGACGCGGCGAACACCGCCACGTCGCCGACGTCGGCCAGGGTCGCCGCCCGGCCGGTCACCGTGCGGGCGGCCAGGTCGGCGACGATGGCGGCGCGCTGGTCGACCTCGGCGGGGATGGACTCGGGGATGCCCGAGGTCTGGAGAGTGACCACCCGGACCCCGCTGGGCCCGAGTTCCGCCGCGAGTTGGCGGCGCATGGCCTCCACGGCGTCGAACGCGGTCAGCAGGCCGCCGAGGTGGTAGGCGCGCATCGGCGCGCGGTCCCCCGTGCCGCCGAACATCATGATCACCCCGGAGCCCTGCCGGACCATGTGCCGGGCCGCGGCGCGGGCGGTGAGGAACTTCGAGGTCACCGCCGTGACGACCGGGCTGAGATAGTCGGCGAGGGACATCTCGACCATCGGCGTGCCCTGGACGTCGGAGTCCGCGATGACGTTCAGTGACACGTCCACACTGCCCGCCGCGGCGGCCACGGCGTCGGCGTGCGCGTCGACCGCCGCCTCGTCCAGCGCGTCCACCACCGCCGTCTCCGCCACCCCGCCCTCGGCGCGGATCGACTCCGCCACCCGCTCCAGCGACGCCGCGGTCCGCCCCGCGAGGAACACCCGCGCCCCGGCCCGGGCGAACGCCCGCGCGACCGCCCCGCCGACCGAGCCGCCCCCGCCGTAGATGATCGCGTTCTTCCCGTCAAGCAGCAGCATGATCGCCTCCCGTGTCGACACCGAACACCACTACAACCCGGGCGGTCCGCCACACTCATCGCTCAGCGCGGCGCCACGTGGCATTTTTCTCCGCGGGCGCAGCCTCGCGAAACAACGGCGGGTATGGAGCTACTTGAGGATTTTCTCCGGCAGCCCGAACCGGGTGAGATCGGCGGTCAGAAAGGAGACGACCTCGGCGATTCGCGCGCCGCGCAGGGTGAGCAGGTCGAGACCGGCGGGGAGGTAGGCGGCCTGGTCGGGGTCCCACCGGTAGGTGCCGAAGGCGAGTTGGCCGTTGGCGCGGGCGCGCAGGAAGCGCCACCGCAGGGTCATGGGCTTGGCCAGCAGGAACGCGCGGATGTCCGCCTGACCGGTGTACCACTGGGGCAGCGGTGGCATGGAGTACCTGGCGTCCTCGGTCAGCATCGCCACGATGGTCTCGACGTCGCCGTGTTCCCACGCGGTGGCGTACCGGGCCGCGAGGGCGCGGACGCCGTCGGTGTCCAGGGACCGCAGGGTCTCCTGCTGGCTGCGCTCGGGCAGCCTGGCGCCGAGGACTTTGCGGGCGCGCTGCAGCGCGCTGTTGACCGACGGCACCGTGGTGTCCAGCAGGTCGGCGACCTCGGCCGAGGAGAACCCCAGGACCTCGCGCAGCACCAGCGCGGCCCGCTGGCGGGGCGCTAGGTGGTGCAGGGCGACGACGAACGCCAGTTCCACGCTCTCGCGGGCGACGTAGCGCGCCTCGGGGCCCAGGGCGTCGTCCGGGTACGGGCCCAGCCACCCGGACGCCGACCGCGGCGCGGCGTCCGGGCCGAGGTCGGTCGGCAGTTCCCGCTTGCCGCGGTGGTCGAGCAGGGTGAGGCAGCGGTTGGTGGCGATCTTGTAGAGCCAGGGCCGGATGGGGCCGCGGCCGTCGAAGCGGTCGAGGCTCCGCCAGGCCCGGGTCAGCGTCTCCTGCGTCATGTCCTCGGCGTCGTGCGACGAGCCCAGCATCCGGTAGCAGTGCGCCTGCACCTCGGCGCGCAGCGGCTCGACCAGCGCCCCGAAGGCCGCCGCGTCCCCGCCGCGCGCCGCGGCGAGCAGCCGTGCCGCGTCCCCGAGCATCCTGGACCTCTCGCCGACCTCACCGAGCTGTGCGCACGAATGATCACATGCCCCTGTCACGCGTCGTCGTCGCGGTGCGAACGGCCACCACCATGAGAACAGTGTCTCCCCGCCGTACGACATACACCCGATAAGAGCAGTCTGCGGCAGACCGTTCGGGGTAACTCGAAAGCGCGGTGATCTTCACCGTTGGCGAGGTTCCGAAGGGAGAAGCACACAAATATGCATCGCACACGTGCGACTTACGCCGCGGTGGGCGCGGCGGTGCTGAGTCTGGCCACACTCGGCGCTCCAGCGGCTGACGCCCAGGAAACCAGCCCGACGCAAAAGATCAGTGAGTTCACGATACCGGGCAAGCGGTCCATCCCGTTGTCCGACGACACCAAGACCGTCACCGTGTACGTCTGGGGCGCCGGTGGCGGCGGCGCCGCGGGCGGCGGTGGCGGCAGCGGCGCCGGTGGCAGCGGTGGCGGCGGCGGCAACTGGGGAGGCTCCGCCGGTGGTGGCGGCGGCGCGGGCGGCCAAGGCGGTGGCGGCGCGGCAGGCGGCAGTGGCGGTGGTTCTGGCTCGTTCACCGCCTGCACCTTCACGTTGAAGCCGGGGAAATCGCGGACGGCGACCCTCGACATCAGCTACCGCGGCATCGGCTCGGTCAACCCCGGCAAAGACCGCGAGGGCGGTCGGGGAGGCACCGGGGGAAGTAGCCGCTCCAACGGCAATGACGGCGCCGCGGGCACCGATGGCCGCGGTGGGTACGGCGGCTCAGGCACGGG
Source organism: Actinokineospora sp. NPDC051303 (assembly GCF_055586285.1). NCBI lineage: Bacteria > Bacillati > Actinomycetota > Actinomycetes > Pseudonocardiales > Pseudonocardiaceae > Actinokineospora > Actinokineospora sp. NPDC051303. The sequence goes on along the minus strand of NZ_JBVJIN010000004.1, from coordinate 222,043 downwards.
CAACTTCACCTGGATCTCGTTCAAGGGCGGGCAACGGGCCACCGCCGCCGACGCGCCTGCCAGCGGGAACCCCGGCCTGCCTGGCTCAGGCGGACGCAAGGGAACGGCGGGCGAAGCTCCGCCCGCGGACGAGTACGGCGGTGAGGGAGGCGATCCGAACAACAACGGCGGGCAGGCAGGTCGCGGACGGCCCGGCGGCAGCGGGGGCTCCATCAGCGACGCCCGAGCCTGCTTCAACGGGACCCTGGTCGCCCGACAGAACGGCAACCAGGGCGGCGCGGGCGGGGACGGCACCCCGGCCGGGATAAACGCCAGTGGCGGCAGCAGCGGCTCACGCGCGTGCGGCCCCGACGGACCCACCTTCGCCGTCGGTGGCAGCGGCAGCCGCGGCGGTACCGGCGGCAAGGGCGGCGACGGCGGCGCCGCGGTCAGCTACACCATCGGGTCCAAGACCTACGCCTTCGGCGCGGGCGGCGCGGGCGGCCGCGGTGGTGACGGCGGCGCGGGCGGCAACGGCGGCAAGGGCGGCAGCGGTTGGCAGAGCTACTCCAGCGGCACCGCCTGCAAGCGCGACACCCAAGCCGAAGCCGGACAGGACGGATCGCCCGGCACCGCGGGCCAGAAGGCCGCCAACGGCAAGAACGCGGCCATCATCATCGTGGAAAACCCCTGACCGATGAGCACTCGCCTGCCCTGGGTCCCGAATCCCTCGGAACCCAGGGCAGGCCACTGGAATACGGGGTCATCATCCCCCGTCGTAGGAGTCGCCGGATTCGTTGGGAGCACCCATTTGCAACAGCAGCGCTTGGGCGAGGGTCATGGCCTCGAACTCGGCATAGCTGACGCTCTCATTCGGGGCGTGAATCGCGCAGCGCGGCTCCTCGCAGCCCCACAGTAGGATTTCCGCTTTCGGGTTGACTACTTTGAAGGAGTTCACGAGAGGAATCGACCCGCCCTGGCCGGTCTGGGCGACGCCGGGCGCCTTGGGATAGGCCGAGCGGAGCGCGTCCTGGGCCAGCCGCAGCCAGGGGCCAGACGGGTCGGCGTGGAAGCCGGAGCCGCCGCCCGCCCGGGTGAACTCCAGGTCCACTCCCCACGGGGCGACTTTCCGGAAGTGCTCCACCAGCTTGGTGTACGCGGTGTCCGGGTTCTGGTTGGGGGCGAGCCGGACGCTGACCTTCGCGGTCGCCGAGGGGCGCAGCACGTTGATCGCCTGGCTGAGCGCTGGCACGCCGTCGAGGCCGGTCACGTTGATCGATGGCTTGCCGTACAAGCGTTTCTGCAGCGACTCAGTGCCGATGAGCGACACGTTGGGCCGGACTCCCGCGTCGGCCCGGAACTGCTTCTCGTCCACCGGGGCCCAGCCCAGGTCCTGCTTGTCCAACTCGACGGCCACATCGCCCTTGTCGTCGTGCAGGGTGGCGAGCATGCGGACCAGCGCCATGAACGCGTCCGGGGCCGGGCCGCCGTACATCCCGCTGTGCACCGGGGCTTCCAGGGTCCGGACGGTGACGTTGAGCGCGATGAACCCGCGCAGGCTCGTGGTGACCGTCGGCATGCCGCGGCGCACGTTCCCGGTGTCGGCCACGACGATGTAGTCGGCGTGGAAACGCTGATCGTCGGGGTGTTCGACCAGGTACTTCTCCAGGATCCCGGTGCCGATCTCCTCCTCGCCCTCGATGAGGATCTTGAGGTTGACCGGCAGGTCGCGCTTGAAGGCGCGCAGCATGGCCAGGTGCATCAGCACGCCGGACTTGTCGTCGGCGCTGCCGCGCCCGTAGAGCCGGGTGTCGTCGGACTCCTGGACTTCCTTGGGCACGAACGGCTCGGTCACCGTCCACCCGGTGCCCGGCGGCTGGACGTCGTAGTGCGCGTACAGCAGCACCGTCGGCGCCACCGCCCGGCCGCCCGCCGAATCCCCGGGGATGACCGCCGGGTGCTCGCCGTAAACCAGCGGCGTCGTCTTCTTGTGGTCCGCTTCGACCACGATCTCCTCGATATGGGCGATCTCGGCCCGCTGGAACAGGTCGATGACTTTCTTCCGGGTTTCCGTCACACCCTCCGGGCAGGCCGCGTACCCCATGAGCCGCACCAGCGCCTTGAGATCCTCGTGCAATTGGGGCATCAATTCGCCGATTATGCGCGGCAGGTCCTGAAGCGTCCTCGGCTCACTCAGAGTACGGCTCATCATGTCCCCTTTATCGACAATTGACGTCGTTCTCAAGTATGACCCCGAAGAACTGACGGGCAACCCTGCGATGGCTTTTTCCTCATTTCGAGCGGCGCGTCACCCACGTGGTTCGCGCACGGCACGCGAGGGTGGCGCGCCGCCCCCGAAAGACGCCCGCCTCGGGAACCGGCGGGTGAGACGACGGGCGCGGCGGTGACTGGCGGGGGCGGGCTGGCCGAAAGTTGTGTGATTCGCGGCGGGGCACCGTAGAATCCGGGGGAACGCCCCGATTGGGGTGGTCAGAATCAGTCGGGGCAGCGCCCCGCGAGTCGGGAGGTGTGACGATTTCCGAGGAATCCGGCCAGACCACGCGGCGTCCGCAGCGCGCGGACGCGCTCCGCAACCGCGAGCGGGTGCTCGCCGCCGCCCGGGAGCTGTTCGCCACCCGGGGGCTGTCGGCCTCGCTCGACGACATCGCCCGGCACGCCGAAGTGGGCGCGGGCACCGTCCACCGCAACTTCCCCAGCAAGGAGTCCCTGTTCGCGACCCTCGTGGCCGACCGGGTGGCGGACCTGACGGCGCGCGGGCGGGCGCTGGCGGGCGCGGACGACCCCGGGGCGGCGCTGCTGTCCATGCTCACCCTCCTGCTGGACGCGGGCGCCGAGAACACGACGGTCCAGGCGGGCCTGGCGGGCACCGACTTCGACCTGCGCACCGCGGCCCCCCAGGCCGCGGCCGACCTGCGCGCCGCGGTGGGCGTCCTGCTCGCCGACGCCCAGCGCGCGGGCGCCGTGCGCGGCGACCTCGACGCCGACGACGTGCTGGCGCTGCTGGCGGGCGCCTTCGCCGCGGCGCGGCACGCGGGCGGCGACCCGGAGCGGACCACCCGGCTCAGGGGTGTCCTGTTTGACGCGCTCAAGGCCACGCCGCCCCAGTGAGCGGACCCGGCAGGGGAATACGTAAACAGGACAATACGTAAACAGGACGATGTGCGACCGGCTCGCGGCGGGCAGCTTTGACAGCTGTCGGAGTAACCGCGCTGAGCCGATCGGGGGCCTGATGAGCGTCCTGTCCATCGTCGAACAGGGAAGCACGGCGGCCGAGCCGGACTGGACCTTCGAGCAGCGGTTGCGCCGGGAGATCGTCACGGAGTTCGGGCAGACGCTGCCGGAGGCGTTCATCGAGCTGACCGACGTCATCGATCCCCTGGTCGAGACGATCCGCAAGGTCGTCCTCAGCGCGCTCGACAGCATGACGAACCCGCGGTCGGCCCGCCAGGAGGACTGGGGCGCGCTCCTGCGCGCGCAGCGCGGGCGGCTGTCGCAGATTTGCCCGCTGGGCGTGCTGGTGCGCGCGTACCGGATCAGCGGCGAGATCGCCTGGCAGCAGGTCCGCCGCTACGCCCGGCACCGCGACCTGCCCGCCAGCGCCCTGGCCCGAGGGGCTGAGGTCGTGTTCGCCTACCTGGGCGAGCTGTCGGGGGTGGCGGCGCCGGAGAACGCGCCGACGGCCGCGGCTCGCGGGCAACTGCTGCGCATGGTGCTCGCCAACCCGGCGCCGACGGCGGCCGAGGTCGCCGAGGCCGCGCGGGAGGCGGGCTGGACGCCGCCCGCGGCGGTCCGGCTGGTCGCCCTGCGCCGCCCCCAGCACCACCACGGCCACCTCGCCCACCTCATCGGCCACGGGAACGACATCTTGGCCGCGACCGACGGAGACGAACCGTGCCTGCTCGTTCCGGCGGCCATGGGCGGCGCGGAACTGGGCTCCGTGCTGCGCGAGGCGCTGCCCGGGTGGTCGGCCGCGCTCGGCCCGGCGACGGAGGTGGCGGGGGCACGGGAGTCGCTGCGGATCGCGACCCGCGCGCTCGACATGGCCGAGCAGGGCCTGATCCCGCTGCCCGCCCACGGCGTCGTCGACTACGCCGACCACCGGCTCGCCCTGGCCCTGTTCGCCGACGAGGCCCTGGTGGCCAACCTGGTCGAGCACCGCCTGGCGCCGTTGTCCGCGCTCACCCCGCAGCGCCGGGACCGCATGCTCGACACCCTGCACGAGTGGCTGGGCAGCCAGGGCCGGGTCAGCGAGATCGCCGCCCGGCTCAATCTGCACACCCAGAGCGTGCGCTACCGAATCCGCCAGATCGAGGAGGTGTTCGGCGAGCGCTTGGCCGATCCGGTCTACCGGTTCGAGCTGGCCCTGGCCACCCGCATGGCCATCGCACGACGCGACAACGAGCGCTCCGCCCGCAATCGGCCCGGCGACGGGCCGGGCCAGGCGGCCGTCCCGCTGAGCCGGATCGTCCCGTGAGCCGGATCGTCCGGTAAGCCGGACCGCCCACCGAACCGAACATCCACCGAACCGAACCGCCCACCAAACCGGACCATGCATTGAACCAAACCACCCACCGGACCGCCCACCAGACCGGACCGCCCACCAGACCGGACTGCCCATCGGAGCGGACCGCCCATCGGACCGGGCCATCCACCGGACCGGGCCGCCCACCGAGCCGGACCGCCCACTGAGCCGGTTCGTCCACCGGACCAGACCCGTCCGCCAAGCCATACCGTCCATTGAGGACAGTCAGCCCGCCGGGACCAGGTCCCACGGGGCGGGCCCGGTGACGTGGGTGCGCAGTTTCGCCAGCGCCCGCAACCGGTTGCGGTGCGCGGTTCCCTTGTGCACGCCCAACAGCGCGGCGGCCTCGTCCAGGGTGTGACCGTCGAGGTCGACCAGGACCACCACCGCGGCCTCCTTCACCGTCAGCGTCCGCAGCAGGTGCGTGAGGTCCTGGCGGGACTCGGCCGCGGGCACCCCGCCGTCGCTGAGCGGAGCCGTCACCTCGTCCAGCGGGACCCAGCGCCACTCGGCGCGCCAGCGGGCCCGGGCGAGGTTGACCGCGGTCGCCAGCGCGTAGCCGTAAGGGTTGGGGTGCCCGACGAACCGGCGCCACCGGGCCTCGCTGCCGCGCAAGCGCACGTACACGTCCTGAATCAGGTCTTCGGCCATCGGCCTGCTGCCGACCAGGACCGCCACCCGCGAGCGCAGGCGCGCCACCACGCTCATGAAAAGCCGGTCGAACTCGCCGTCCACGGCCCCACCCCCACCTGCGGACCTGCCCGGGAAATCAGGTATTCCTCTCGACAGTAACCAGCGCCGCCCAGCGCGCCAAACACCCGATCGGGTGGCACAGCTTTTCCCGTCCCGGCCGCGCTCACACTTTGGCGGGCCGCCAGGCGTGTATCCCTACGGACCCGCGTCCGGGTCCGGAAAATGCCTCACGAAGGAAGGCTGAGCGGCCATGAGAAGACTTTTGTCTGTTTTGTGTGGAACCGTCGCGCTATCCGTGGGCGCTTTGGCCGGGCCCGCGTCCGCCGACGCCGACCGGCACTGCGTGGCGAACCTGGACACCCGAGTCGTCCGGTGCTCGGACACCCCGGACCAGGCCATGCGACTGGCCACCGGCGCGGGCGCGCTGGCCCTGACCATCGCCATCTTCTACGACGGCACGGGATACACCGGCGCCACCTACACCTGGGTGCAGTCGCGGGCCTGCACGCCCAGCTACGACGCGGAGTGGCAGTGGGGCAACCTGGCCGACATCGGCTGGAACAACCGGGTCAGCTCCGTGCACACCTACAACCAGTGCGACGTGCGGTTCTACGACGGCTTTGAATTCACCGGCGCGGCGTCGACGTGGATCGACAATCATTCCGACCTGGGCGTTCTCGGCTGGAACAACCGGGCGGGCTCGGTCAAGTTCTCCTGAGTGGATGTTTCGGGTCCCAATTTCCTACTTTGGCCGGAAATCGCGCCCCGCGAAAAAACATCCCCAGCCCCGCCGGACAGGTGTCGGTCCGATCGGGCCTCCCCCGCCCGACCGGACCGACACCCCGCTCAGGCCGCCCGGACCCGCAGGGGCAGGTGCTTGGCGCTCACCATGCCGTTGCTCTCGTAGAACGTCGTCTCACCCGCGACCACATCGATGTCGGCGAAGTGGTCGAGCAGCAGCGGCACCGCCACCCGCGCCTCCAGCCTGGCCAGCGGCGCCCCGATGCACACGTGCACGCCATGGCCGAACGCGAGCTGCTTGCCCTCGCGGTGCAGGTCGAACCGGTCCGGGTCGGCGAAGACCCGGGGGTCGCGGTTCGCGGCCATCAGCCACGGCAGGACGAACACGCCCGCCGGGATGGTGTGCCCGCCGAACTCCACCTCGCGGGTGGTGACCCGCGCGACCCGGGTGAACGGGCTGCGCACCCGCAGCACCTCCTCGATCGCGGCCGGAACCAGCGACCGGTCGGCCCGCAGCGCCGCGGCGGCGTCCGGGTTCTCAGCCAGGCACAGGAACGTGTTGCCCAGCAGCGCGGTGGTGGTGATGTGGCCCGCGAGCAGCAGCAGCGCCACGAACCCCACCATCTCGTCGTCGGTGAGCGACTCGCCGTCGACCTCGACCGCGCACAGCTCGCTGATCAGGTCGTCGCCCGGGTTCGCCCGCTTCTCGGCGATGCGCTCCAGCAGGTAGTCCGACATCTCGTGGAAGACCGGCTCCTGCCCAGCCAGCGTCTCGGCGATGTCGTCCAGGCTCTCGGGCGACTCGATGTCAAGCAGCGTGTCCGCCCAGGTGCGGAAGCGGTCCCGGTCGGCGATCGGGATGCCCAGCATCTCGGCGATCACGATCACCGGCAGCGGGTAGGCGAAGTCCGACACCAGGTCGAACGTGTCCCGCTTCCCCAGACCGGCAAGCAGTTCCTCGGAAATCTCCCGGATGCGGGGCTCCAGCCCCGCCACCATCCGCGGGGTGAACGCCTGGCTCACCAGCTTGCGCAGCTTGCGGTGCTCCGGGTCGTCCATGCCGACGAAGTTCCCCCGCATGAACCGGTCGCGGCCCGGTGCGGGCGGGACAAGCTCGGAGAAGTCCGACGAGAACGTCGCCGGGTCCATCAGCACCGCCATGGTCTCGTCATAGCCGGTGACGTGCCACGCCTTCCCGAGGTCGTCCCAGCTGACCGGGCCGGGGCGGCGGGCCAGCCAGGCGAGCAGGGCCTGGCCGCCGTCGGCCATGGACCTGGGCATTGGGTCGGTCGGTTTTTCCGTTGTAGCGGTCATTCGCGTTTCCCCTCAGATGCGGCCAACCGTCCTACGGTTGGCGCAGAAAATCGGCGAGCTCGTCCCTGAACCCGCCGAGCACTCCGATGACCTCGCGCGAGACCTCGGCCAGCCGAGGGTGCGCCGCGGCGTCCTCGGGCTCGAACGCCCCGCGGATGACGTGCGCGAGGCACTCGACCTGCTCGTCCAACGTCGGCTCGTAGCCCGGCTCCGGACTCGGGTCGCCGAACAAAAAGCCCATCGCCGCGCACCGAATGGCGTAAAGCTGCTGGTCGACGGGCATGTCCGCGCGCACCAGCCCCCAGTCGCGCAGGACCGTGATCTGCCGCCTGCTCAGCTCGGTCTTGCGTTCCTGGATCACCCGCTGCTCCGGCCGCTGGGCCAGCTCGCCGAGCATTTCCACGTCGGCGGTGAACATCGCCCGCAGCAGCGGATTCCCCGCGATCAACCGGAACCCGTGCGCCGAATACCGGTGCATCAACACGTTCGCCGGATCCTCCGGCAGCCACGCCAACAACTCGTCCACATGCCGCAGTGACTCCCGCAGCAACACCGCCTCGAACAACGCCAGCCGCGTCTTGTAGTGCAGATAGACGGTGCCTTTGCCAATCCCCGCCGCCCGAGCGACATCGTCGATGGTGGTGCGCTTGTACCCCCACCGCCGAACCAGATCAGCGGTGGCGTCAAGGATCCGCCGAGCCCGAGTCTCGCGCTCCGACTCGACGACGGTCTCGTTCATCGGGGCCCCTTCTGACGGATGACTGATTATGAAATTTGGTCACGCCGTCATGATCGAGGCTAGACCTGGCGGCTGGGGCGGTCAAGCGATTACCGGAAAGACCCTTGGTGGGAAAACCTCCCCACCCGACCACGCGGCGGCGAGGTGGCACGCGGTGCCTGTGAGGTGCGCTTACCCTCGGGCGAGGTGATCACCGCGCGGCAACCGAACAGAGGCGAGCGCCCCGGCGGCGTGCTCGGGTCCGCCCGCTGCGGTCGTCCCGGTGGTTCCGGCCAGCCGCAGCTGGCGGGGCACACCGGCGGACGCGCCCACCTCAGGGTTCCAGCAAGGCAAGCCACCGTTGGTGAGCACACCGGTGGGCGTGCCCACCTCGGGATTCCAACAAGACGGGCCGCCGTTGGCGGAGCACACCGGTAGGCGCGCTTACCTCGGGATTCCAGCAAGGTGGCCACCACTGGCCGAACACACCAGAGGGGGCGCCCACCCCAGGATTCCAACAAGACGGGCCGCCGTTGGCGGAGCACACCGGTAGGCGCGCTTACCTCGGGATTCCGCCAAGGCAGGCCGCCGTTGGCCCAGCACACCAGCGGACGCGCCCACCTCAAGGTCCCAGCAAGGCAGGCCACCACTGGCCCAGCACACCGGTGGGCCCGCCCACCTCAGAATTCCAGCCAAGGCAGGCCACCACTGCCGAACACACCAGCGGGCGCGCGCACCTCGGGTACCGCACGCAGGGGCATCATCGGCCGAAGGCACTCGCCTGCGTGGCCTTTCCGGGTACCGCACGCAAAGCGCCAACGGTCGAGCGGCGGTGAGCATGGCGTTGGGTCAAGGTGCGGGCGGCCCGCAGGGCTTGCTCAGTTCGGTTCGGTGGCTGACGCGGACTCTTCGGCGATGGCCTTGATGCCGTCGAGGGTTCGCGCCATGTTCGTGCGTAGGGCGTCGAGTCTGCCCGTGACGATCGCCTCGGCGCGGTCGGGGAAGCGCTCCAGTGCCAGGGTGAGTCCCGAGCGGGCGGGGCCGAGGTGGACGGCGTAGCGCAGCAGCGTCCCGTCGCCGTGGGGAGCGAGGGTAAAGCGCCAGGTGGCGGCGGGCGCGGCGGGATCGGGCGCGGCGCCGCCGAAGCGGCCGTCCGGGTCGACCACCGCCCAGGCGAAGGTGTGCGGGGCGGACAGGTCGACCACGTGGGACACCGTCCGCCAGTCGCCCAGCATCGGGTTGTGGTTGTGTCCCTCGAACCGCGCGCCCAGAGTGGGCGCCGAGGTGCCATCGAGCCACCGAACGCGCCGCAGTTCCTCGCTGAACCGAACGGAAAGCTCGATGTCGGTCACCACCTCCCACACCCGCCCCACCGCCGCGTCGACGCGCACCTCGCACTCCACACCCCGACCCGCGACGCCCACACCGCCGACCTCCTGCCGATCGCCACCTTGGCCCATCACTTCGACACCCCCACCATCACCGTTCCCACCAACGACTTCCGAACCCCCACCGACTTCCAAACCCCCACTGCCAACACCCGACCCCACAACGCCACCATCCCAACCGACACCGCCAACCCTCTGACCACCGCCACCCGGGCCACCACTCCCCCAGCCGACGACATCGGAGCCCTCACCCCACGGCCCTGCCCAACGGCGTCGACACCCCGGCCATCACCACACCCAGCACCCTCCGCACCGAGACCACCACCACGCCCAGCAGGATCGCCACCCCGATCACCAGCGTCCCGGCCAACAACACCAACGTCCCCGCCAGGAACAAACGGGCCGTCGACGTCCCAGCCCCCGGCACCAACGTCCAGCCCAGCGACAGGCCAGGCACCAGTGCCCCGACCCCTCGCAGCGGCATCCCAACCAGCAACTAGCCGAGCGCCTGCGCCCCAGCCCACCGCACCAACACTCCGCCCAGCACCAAGCCGAGCATCGGCACCCCAACCCACCACACCAATATCCAGCCCAGCGACAGGCCAAGCACCAGTGCCCCAACCCACCGCAGCGGCGCCCCAACCAACACCAAGCCGAGCACCCACACCCACCACACCAACACCCCGCCCAGCACCAAGCCGAGCGTCGGTGTTCTGGTCGTTGGCGGGCTTGTCCGCGGTGCCCATGCCGCACCCTCCTTCGCGGTCGCCGGGTGGCGTTCGCCGGACGCGCGATCAAGTGGGCGCGATCGTTGTCCGCGCGCTCCATCCTGGCTTGGATCGGCGGTGTGCGGTCAGTGGTTCACACCACAGTCGACCGGGCTTAGTGGACGGAGTTGGCGAGGAAGGCGAGTAAGACCTGGTCGAAGTCGGCGCGGCGGTCGAGGTTGATCATGTGGGCCGCGCCGGGGACGACCTGTTTGCGCGCGTTGGGGGCCTTGGTCGCCACTAGGTCGGCCACGGCGTGGATGTCGCTGGAGTCCAAGTCGCCGACGAGCAGGAGGGTGGGCGCGGCCAGCTCGGCCACCCGGTCGATCGCGCCCAGTTCGGTCGCCAGGGTTATCGCGGTGGCGCTGTGGCGGGCGATCGTGTTGGTCATCAGCGTGCGGCACAGGGCCCGCGTGGACTCGTCCGTCTCCTCGGGCCCGCGGCGCGGGCCGTCCACCCACATCCGCAGAAGGCACTCGACGGCTTCGGCGGTGTCGACCGCGTCGGCGAGCCGGGTGAGCTGGTCCAGGATGAACGGGTCGCGCAGAGTCATGCCGCTGATGCCGGGGGCGGCCAGCAGCAGGCGGTCGACCAGGTGCGGGTAGGCCAGCGCGAAGTCGATCGACGTGCGCGCGCCCAGCGACAGGCCGACCAGGGCCGCCCGCTCGATGCCCAGCGCCGCGAACAGCCGCCGCAGGTCCTCGTAGTGGGCGAACGGCCTTTCCGGGGTGGACGACGCGCCGTGGCCGCGGGCGTCGTAGCGCACGACAGTGTGGCGCCAAGCCAACGCCGCCACCTGGTCGTCCCACATCCGGCCGCTGAGCACGCCCGCGTGCAGCAGCACCACCGGGCTCCCCGCGCCTTGAATTTCGTAGCTCAACTCGCCGTCGTCGACGACGACCGCTCCCATAGTCATGTCGCCCCCCCGATCCCCTACCGCCACGCTACCGAAAACGCCAGTGCCCGTGGGGGATCGCACCGGCACGTACCCGATCGTGGAACGCCGGTCGCGGACCGCCGCGGCCGGCTACGATGGTCAAGATCGAGCCGGAGCCGAGTCCGAAGTGGAGTCCGCATGCGCAGGCCCGTCCTCGCCACCATGACCGCCGTGCTGGCCGTGACGACCGCGGTCGCCCCCGCCGCGGCGGAACCGGTCGTCCGCACAGACACGGTGCTGGAATGGTTCGACACGACCGCAGCCACGATCGCCGCGGCCGGGGCGCCGACGCAGAGCACCAACAGCCGCACCTGGGCGATCGGCTGGCTGGCCGCGGCCAGGGCGACCCTGCGCGCCCCGCACGGCCGGGCCGACTTCGCCGACGCCGCGCTCGCCGCCGCCGTCCACGACACGCTGGTGCGCCTCGCGCCGACCGAAACCCCCGCGCTGGACGCGAAACTGGCCGCCACACTCGCCCGCATCCCCGACACCCCGGCGAAACGGGCAGGCGTCGCGGAAGGCGCCCGGCAAGCCGCGAGCGTGCTGGCGTCCCGGGCCGATGACGGGCTCGACCCGGAGTCGGTGAACAAGCCGTTCCCTACGCCAGCGCCCGCGCCGGGCGTGTGGCAGCCGACGCCGCCGACGTTCGTGCCCGCCCTGCAAGCTGGGAACCGCGACGCCAAGCCGTTTCTGCTGGAGCGGGCGGACCAGTTCCGGCCGGGGCCGCCGCCTGCTCTCGACTCGGCTCGGCACCGGGCCGATCTCGCTGAGGTTCGCGCCTATGGGGCGGCCGACAGCGCTGTTCGCACTCGTGCGCAGACTGATGTGGCGGCGTTCTGGTATCAGTCGTCTCTGGGTGGATACGTGACGCCGCTGCGGGTCGCGGTGGCGGACACCGCGTGGCGGGGGACGGCGTGGCGGGCTGGGCTGGTGGCGGCGTTCAATGTGGTCGCGGTGGACACGCAGATCGCTACGTCCGATGCGAAGTACGCGTATCTTGCCTGGCGGCCGGTGACCGAGATTCGTGCTGGCGGGGAGGTGGGGTGGACGCCGCTGCATGTGACTCCGGCGCATCCGGACTATCCGAGTGGGCATGCCAGTTACGCTGGGGCGGCTGAGGGTGTGTTGAGCGCACTCGTTGGGGCGCAGGCGAAGCAGGCGTTCGCGATGACCAGTCCTACTGCGCCTGGGGTTGTTTTCCGTTATCGGAGTTGGCGGGAGTTGACTCGGGACAATGTGGACGCTCGGGTGTGGTCGGGGATTCACACTCGGGTGGCTGATGAGGTTGGTGTCCTTGTTGGACGGTCTGTTGCCGCGTATGGGTTGGCTTCGTTTGGCAAGTTGTTGCGGTGAGCGGCTTGGGGCTGGGTTTCGTGGTGGGCTCGATGGGGTGGAGTGGTTTCTTCGGGGCCCCTACGAAGGAAGATCGCCGTGTGAAAGACGGGTGGGATGCCTTCGGCCTCACACGTGCGGAGCCAGCTTAGCGATCTTCCTTCTCCCCCGAAGAAACCACTCCACCCCATCGAGCACCTGGCGAGCCTCGGTTCGGCCTGGCAGGAGAGCGGGTTCGCTGTCCTGCTCCCACCGGGCGCCTGGCAGCGTTGGGGTGCGGCTGGCAGGAGCGTGGGTTCGCTGTTCCGCTCCCGTCGGGCACCTGGCAGCTTCGGGTGTGGCTGGCAGGAAAGCGGGTTCGCTGTTTGGCCCCATCGAGCAGTTGCAGGGGCAGGGTGGGGCGGTTTGGCAGGCGGGTGAGGTTGCTCTGCCCTGGCTTCTCAGCCGGGTGGGTGGTTCCGGTGCTGATCGGGCGGGCGGCTCAGGGGACGCGGTGTAGCCAGGATCGGGTGTCTGGGGTGCGTCCGTACTGGATGTCCAGTATGTGTTCGCGCAGGGTTAGGGTGGTTTTGCCGGGGGTGCCGTCGGCGACGGTGAAGGTGGTGGTGGGGGAGCGGAAGGCGGTGATGGGGGTGATCACCGCGGCGGTGCCGGTGGCGAAGACCTCGGTGATGGCTCCGGTGCGGCAGCCTTCGCTCAGTTCTGTGAGGGTGATGGGGCGTTCGACTGGGGTTAGGCCGTGGTCCGCAGCCAAGGTGAGGACGCTGTCCCGGGTGACGCCGTCGAGGATGGCGCCCAGGCCGGGGGTGATCAGTTCGCCCGCTGTGGTGAGCAGGCACAGGTTCATGGTGCCCGACTCCTCCAGGGTGGTTCGGTCGGCGCTGTCGAGGTAGAGGACCTGGTCGCAGCCGTTTTCGCGGGCCTCGCGTTGGGCGGCGAGGCTGCCCGCGTAGTTGCCGCCGCATTTGGCGGCGCCGGTGCCGCCGGGGGCCGCTCGGGTGTACTCGGCGCTGATCCAGAGGGTGACGCCAGCGACGCCCGCGGCGAAGTACGGGCCCGCGGGGGAGGCGATCACGGAGTAGACGAACTCCTCCGCCGGGCGAACGCCGAGGAACGCCTCGGCGGCGAACATGAACGGGCGCAGGTACAGGCTTTGCTCACCGCCGCCGTCAGGGACCCAGGACTCGTCGGCGCGGACCAGGGCCTCGACGCTGCGCACGAAGGACTCTTCGTCCAGCTCCGGCATGGCGAGGCGCTGGGCGGAGCGGGCGAAGCGGCGGGCGTTCATCTCCGGGCGGAACAGCCAGACGCTGCCGTCCGCGTGCCGGTAGGCCTTGAGGCCCTCGAAGATCTCCTGCGCGTAGTGCAGCACCGCGGCGCTGGGGTGCAGGCTGAACGGAGCCAGCGCGGTCACCCGGCGGTCGCGCCAGCCGGTGTCCGGGGTCCAGGTCGCGGTGGCCATGTGGTCGGTGAAGTGCTTGCCGAAGCCGGGGTCGGCCAGGATCGCCGCCCGTTCAGCCGCGGGCCGGGGGTGGTCCGACGGGTGGACCACGAACTCGACACTCATGACCGCACCCCTGTCTCTCGCCACCCCGCTCAGTGCCGAGAACTCTACCCAACGGTCGGCGAGCCCCGCGTCCGTGATCACCGGGGCGGCGGTGAAATCGCTTCGCTATTCGCGGGTCCGCAACCCCTATCCCCCACTAAATCCGCCGGACCCCTAACCGGTGAATTGACGTCGAGGCGAAACGCGGCCAACCCGAGATGGATTCGGGAAGCGACTTCCTTCATGCATTCCCAAAAGGGGATCACACCGCGGCGCGGGGGGCGAAAAAGGGATCGAGGGTCTGGTCCGCGCGCAGGATCGCCTGGTGCAGCGCGCGCAGCATTCGGCACGGTTCGAGGCCGAGTTCCCGATTGAGGGTGCCGCGCAGCTGGGAGTAGACCCGCAGCGCTTCGGACTGCCGCTCCGAGCGGTACAGGGCGATCATGAGCTGCCGGTAGAACGCCTCCCGGAACGGGTGCTCGCTGACCATGGTGAGCAGTTCGCCGATGAGGTGCCGGTCGCGGCCGAGGGCGAGGTCGGCCTCCACCCGCATCTCGACCGCGGACACCCGCAGCTCATCGAGGCGGATGGCGGCGTTGCGCAGCAGCGGGCTGTCGTGCAGGCCGTGCAGGGTCGACCCGCGCCACATCGACAGCGCGGCGGCCAGGGTCTTCGCCGCCGCCTCGTTGTCCCCGGCGGCGAGCAGCCTGCTCCCGTCCCCGATCAGGCGCTCGGCCACCAGGAAGTCGATGTCCCCCTGGTCGGCTTCGAGCAGGTAGCCGCCCGCGCAGGTCTGCACCGGGCTGGCGCCCGCGCCGTCCTCGCCGAGGAACTTGCGCAGCTGCGAGACGTAGACGTGCAGGGCGGTCCGCGCGCTGCGCGGGCCGTGGTTGCCCCACATCGACTCCAGGAGCGCGTCGAGGGTGACGACCTCGTTGGCGCGGACCAACAGTGTGGCCAGCAGGATCTTGACCTTGGCGGCTTTCAGCGTGCGAGGGGTCTCCCCGGCGCCGATCACCTGCAACGGTCCCAGTACTCGGTATTCCATTTCTCCGCATCCCCCGGCCTGAACCGGTACGACATGACGATGATTCACATTACCGGGACACGACCCCGACCACCGGTCCGGTGACCGAGGACGTGCGACTTTGTGATTCGCCCGCCGCTTCGCGCGACGAACCAGAGCATTCGACCATTGATGTCAGTGTGCCCGCTTTCAACAAGCGCGGGTAATCCACCGAGGAGCCCAACCAGGCTAGTCCGAATGCGTGATCATTCGCATTTAACCTCTCGCTAACAACATCGACGCATCGTAGCCGCGCATTGGCAGCGAACACGACGCGCGGGATATTCATAAATGGCGAGTCGATGACCCGTGAGGTAACGGGTTCGCCGACCGAGCGGACACCGCGCGGCCGGAAGCCGCTGTGCCGTGCGCCACCTCAGCGCCCGCCGGGTGGAACCAGGCCGGTTAAGCGCCGCTTCAGCGCGGCTCCCGCAGGCGGCATAGCGGGCCCGGGGAAGCTGGCTGGGAGAATCCGGCGGCTGGAGGAGACGAACCGATGGGTCCAATGGCAGTCGATGTCTGCGTCGTCGGGGGCGGGCCCGCGGGACTGGCCCTCGGGCTGGAGCTGGCGCGCCAGGGCGTCGAGGTCGTCGTGGTGGAGCAGAGCGGGCACTTCAACCGGTCCTTCCGGGGCGAGTCGGTCTCCCCGGACGCGGTGTTCGTGCTCGACCGGCTCGGCGTGCTGGAGAAGATCAAGGCCGAGGGCGCGCTGATCACCGAGCGGATGGAGATCACCGAGGCGGGCCGCACGGTGCTGCGCAGCGAGTTCCGCGACTACCGCTACCCGCACCGCTACCCGCTGGAGCTGCCGCAGCCCACGCTGCTGGGCGTGCTCGACGCGGCGGCGAGCGGGTTCGACAACTTCACCCTGCTGCGCAAGACCTCGATGGTCGGCCTGCTCCGCGCGGACGGGGCGGTGACCGGGGTGCTGATCAAGGGCCCGGATGGCGAGGCGGAGATCGCCGCGAAGGTCACCGTGGGCGCCGATGGCCGCTACAGCAAGGTGCTGGAGATGTCCGGCTTGGCGAACACGCGCATCCCGCTGGACCGGGACGTGGTGTGGTTCAAGGCGCCGCTGCCGCCGTCGTGGGACCCGGAGACCTACCGGGTGCGGATCTCCGGCGACCGGCACGGGCTGTTCATCCCGACCTACCCGGACATGGTGCGGGTAGGCTTCAACATCCCCAAGGGCGGCCTCAAGGAGCTGCGCGCGCAGGGGATCGGCGCCCTGCACGCCAAGATCGACGAACTGGCGCCGGAGCTGTCCGAGCTGGTGCGGGCGAAGGTCACCAGCTACTCCGACACCTCGATGCTCGACATCTTCACCACGATCGTGCCGCGCTGGTCCTGCCCCGGCCTGGTGGTCATCGGCGACGCGGCGCACACGCTGTCCCCGGTGCTCGGCCAGGGCGTCAACCACGCGCTGATCGACGCGGTGACGCTGGCGCCGATGCTCGCCAGGGCGGTGCGCCGACTCGACCACCGCGCAGCGACGACCGAGGCGACCGCAGAGTTCCAGCGGCAGCGTGAGCCGGAGGTGCGCCGGTCGCGCGCGCTGCAACTGCGGCAGGAGCGCATGTTCACCTTCGGCAGCAAGGCGGGCGTGTTCCTGCGCACCAGCCTCTACCGCGCCATGAACGCCAGCCCCTTCCTCCAGCGCCGGGTGCTCAGCGACGCCTACTTCCGGTTGCAGAAGCGGGAGAACTCGGGCCGCTGAGCGGCGGGAGTCCTCAGTGGTCGATGGTCGTGCGGCTCGCGAGCGGGCCGCACGACCGCGGCGCCGGGCGGTTCGCTGGCAGGGACTAGCGGACGGCGCTGAAGCGGGCGGGTTCCTTGACGCCGTGGCCGACGTAGCCCACGCCGACGGAGTTGTTCAACTCGAACTCGGCGAGGCCGCGGCCGCGCAGGACCGACCCGATCAGCCGGTGCGGCGGGCGCGCGGGCATCAGGCCCCTGATCTCGGCGAGGACGATGCCGTGCTCGGCCAGCGCGGCGCGCAACTCGCCGGGGCGGATGAACATCCGCCAGTCGTGCGTGCCGGGCCGCCGGACGCGCAGCACCCGTTCGGCGAGCAGGATCGTGACCAGGTAGCTGCGGACGGTCCGGTTGATCGCGTCGAACAGCAGCAGCCCGCCGGGGCGCAGCACCCGGGTGATCTGGGCGATTCCCGCTGGCACGTCGCGCAGGTGCGCGAGCACGTCGGAGACCACCACCACATCGGCGGCGCGGTCGGCGAAGGGCAGGTCGTACGCCGAACCCGGCCTTCTGTCCATAATGGACTCGACAGAGCGCCCGGCGCCCGCGGTCAGGTCGACGCTGGTGACGTCGTAGCCGACCTGGGCCAGCGCGGCACCGACCCGCCCGCCGCAGCCGATGTCGAGGACCTTCGCCGCCGAGCACGGCCGGTCCAGGAAACGCGACCGGATGGCGGCGTCGAAATACGCGATCCGGGCCGAATACATGTCGTGCAGCACCCGCAGCGAGCCCTTGGCGGTGCGCAGGCCGCCGCCGAACTCCGCGCCAGGCTCACCGACCGGGGTCATCGCCGACTCCGTTTCGCTACGAGTGTGTCTCCGTGCCTTCCCCCGACACGCTAGAGGCAGCGCCGTAGGGGTAAAACCCCTGTTCGGAGGGGAGTAAGACCCGCGATAGCCGGGCTTTAGGCCCGGTGCGCCGCGACCTTAAGACCACCCGTGGACAGTGGTGTTCCGGACTGGAAACACGGCCGTGAGGGGTTTTTCGTGAGCAACAGCGGCGATTTCGTCAGCCATTTCCGTGAGCGGGTCACCGAGCAGGGCGACAAGGCCGCGCTGGTGTTTCTGGCAGACTCCGGCACCGGCGTCTCCGAGCGCGCGATCGGGTACGCCGAGCTCGACCGCCGGGCCCGCCGGGTCGCGGCGTGGCTGGGCGAGCGGACCGAGCGCGGCGACCGGGCGCTGCTGCTGTTCCTGCCCGGGCCCGAGTTCATGGTCGGGTTCCTGGGGTGCCTCTACGCCGGGGTCGTCGCGGTGCCCGCGCCGATGCCCGACAGCAACGGCCGCGGCATGAGCCGGGTCGCCGGGATCGCCCGGGACGCCGACGTGCGGGCCGTGCTCACCCACGCCACCGCGATCGAGGCGGTCACCGCGTGGGCCGAGCGGTCGGAACTGGGGGCGGCGGTCGCCGCCGTGGACGCGCTGCCCGAGGACCTGGCCGACGCCTGGGCCCAGCCCGCGCTGGACGGCGCGACCATCGCCTTCCTCCAGTACACCTCCGGCTCGACCAGCGACCCCAAGGGAGTCGTGGTCACGCACGCGAACCTGCTGCACAACGAGGAGGAGATCCGGCTGGCGCTGGGCACCGGCCCGGACACCACAGTGTGCAGCTGGCTGCCGCAGTTCCATGACATGGGCCTGATCGGGCAGCTGCTGCACCCGCTGTACCTGGGCGGGACGTCGGTGTTCATGTCGCCGATGACCTTCCTCAAGCGCCCGTACCTGTGGCTGTGGGCGGTGGCCGAGCACCGCGCGGCGATCAGCGTCGCGCCGAACTTCGCCTTCGACCTCGCGGTGCGGCGGATCAGCGATGAGCAGCTCGCCACGCTCGACCTGTCCTCGGTCCGCTGGGTCCTCAACGGCTCCGAGCCGATCCAGGCGCACACCGTCGAGGCGTTCACCGAGCGCTTCGCCGCGGCCGGGCTGCGGCGCGAGGCGGTGTTCCCCTGCTACGGCCTGGCCGAGACGACGCTGTTCGTCACCGGCAGCCGCGACGGCCGCCGGTCCATTGTGGCCGATCCGAGGGCGTTGGAGCGCAACGAGATCGTCGCGACGGCCGAGCCGGGCGGGCGCGTCCTGGTCGGCAGCGGCTCGACGCTCGGGTTCGAGATCCGCATCGTCGACCCGGACACCCACACGGTGCTGCCCGATGGGCGGACCGGTGAGATCTGGGTGCGCGGCGACAGTGTCGCGGCGGGCTACTGGAAGCAGCCGGAGCTGACCGAGACGACGTTCAACGCGGTCGCCGACGGCGAGCCAGGGTACCTGCGCACCGGCGACATCGGCGCGCTGGTCGACGGCGAGCTGTATGTCACCGGGCGGCTCAAGGACATGCTGATCGTCAACGGCCGCAACCTCTACCCGCACGACATCGAGCACACCGCCCGCCAGGCGCACCCGGCGCTGCAAGCGGGTGTCGGGGCGTCCTTTGTGGTCGGTGAGCGGCCCGAGCGGCTGGTGCTGGTGCACGAGATCAAGGCGTCCGCGCTCAACGGCACCCCGGTGACCGACCTGCTGGCGAGCGTGCGCGCCGAGGTGCGCGCGGAGTTCGACGTGCACATCGCCGAGCTGGTGCTGCTGCCGCGCGGCGGTGTGGCGCGCACGACCAGCGGCAAGATCCGGCGCGGGGAGATGCGCTCGAAGTTCCTCGCGGGCGAGCTGGTCCCGCCGCCGGAGCTGGTGGCCGAGCCGTCCGGGGCCGCGCGATGAGATATTCCGCCTTCGCCGACGCCGAGCGCCTGGAGCGGGCGCTGGGCGACCCCGGCGACCCGGCCGCGGTGTTCTCCTACGCCAACTGCGCGGACCTGGACGACGCCGACGAGTTCCCGGCCGAGGTCTGCCGCGCGCTGGACGAGTTCGGCCTGGCGCGGCACTACGTCCCGGTCGAGTTCGGCGGCGGGCTCGCCGACTACCAGGACTGCCTACAGACGATGCGGATGGTGGCTCGGCGGGACGTGACCGTCGCCGTCGCGCACGGCAAGACTTATCTGGGCGCGGTCAGCGTGTGGGTTGGCGGGACCCGGGCGCAGGCCGAGCGGGTCGGCGCGCTGGTCGGCGCGGGCGTCCCGGTGAGCTGGGCGCTGACCGAGCAGGCGCACGGCAGCGACCTGCTGGCGGGCGAGGTGACCGCGACGCCCGAGGCCGGGGGCTACCGGCTCGACGGCGAGAAGTGGCTGATCAACAACGCCACCCGGGGCGGGGCGCTGTGCGTGCTCGCCCGCACCTCGGCCGAGGGCGGCCCGCGCGGGTTCGGCGTGTTCTTCGTGGAGAAGTCCGCGCTGGCGGCCGAGTCCTACCGGCATGTGCCCAAGCAGCGCACGCACGGCATCCGGGGCGCGGACATCAGCGGTGTCGCGTTCGACGGCGCCATGCTCACCCCCGACGACCTGATCGGCGGGCCGGGCGCGGGACTGGAGAGTGTCCTCAAAGGACTCCAGCTCACCCGGACGCTGTGCTGCGCGCTGTCGCTGGGCGCGAGCGACCACGCCCTGGGGGTGGCGACCCGCTTCGCGCTGGGCCGGGAGCTCTACGGGCGCGGGCTCGCCGACCTGCCCGCCGCGCGGCGCGTGCTGGCCACCGCGTTCGCCGACCACCTGCTCGCCGAGGCGGTCTCGGTGGTCTCCGCCCGCTCGATCCAGACGCTCACCGGCGAGATGTCGGTCATGGCCGCGGCCGCGAAGTACCTGGTGCCGACCCGGACCGAGGCGATGATCGCGCGGCTGCGCAGGCTCGTCGGCGCGCGGTCGCTGCTGCGCGACGTGCACGAGCACGGGGCGTTCGGCAAGGTCGAGCGCGATCACCGGATCGTGTCGCTGTTCGACGGCAACACGTTGGTGAACCTCAATTCCCTGGTCAACCTGTTCCCCATTCTGGTGCGCACGGCCGACAAGGCGGTGGAGCCGGACGCCGAGGGCGTCCGCGCCGCCGCGACCGTGGCCCTCCCCCTCGCCCCGGCGCGGCACCAGCGGTTGTCCCTGTTGCCGCGTCGGGGGTCCAGTTTCCTGCTGGGCCTGCCCGCCGCGGTCGCCGAGATCGAGGAGCTGGCCGCGCACGACGACCAACTGGCTCCGCTGGCCGCCGCCGCGCGACTGCTTTTGTCCACTTTGGACGAGCTGTACGCCGCGATCCGCGTCCAGCCTTCGGTTCCGGTGGCGGTTCCGACGTCGTCGTTCGTCCTCGCGGGCAGGCTGGCCGCCTGTCTCGGCGCCGCCGAGGTGGTGCAGCTGTGGCTGCGCAACCGCGACGCCGCCGCCACCGGGCCGGGCGCGGCGCTGTGGCGGGACGGGGTGTGGCCGACGCTGGCGCTGGACCGGCTGCTCGCCGCGGCCGGGGTGTCCGCCCCGGCCCCGGAGAGCATGTACGAGACCGCGTTCGAGGTGCTGCGCGAGCAGGTGGGCGCGGGCCTGCTGCCCTCGCTGTTCGACGTCCGACTCGCGGAGGCTGGACTGTGACCACGCACGGCAAGACCACACACGGCGGGACCACACCCGGCATCGACGACCTGGAAGCGCGGTTCGGCGACCCGTACGACGAGGCGAACCCGTTCGGCCACGCCGCGATCGTCGCCGCCGACGAGCGGGCCGAGCTGCCCGAGGGCGCGGAGGCCGTGCTGGACGAGGTCGGACTCAACGCCGAGTTCGTGCCCGAGCGGCTGGGCGGGCGGCTGACCGAAGTGGACGCTCTGGTTCGCAGGCTGCGCCCGGTTTTCCGGCGGGACGCCGCGCTGGGACTGGGCTACGGGGTCACCTCGTTCATGGCCGGGCTCAACGTCTGGCTGGGCGGCTCGGACGTGCAGCGCAAGTGGCTCGCCGACGCGCTGCTGGGCAACAGGAAAGTGTCCGTGGGCTACCACGAGCTGGGGCGCGGCAACGACTTGACGAGCAACGAGTTCTCCGCGAACCGCGCAGGCGACTCGCTGGTGCTCACCGGCCGCAAGGAAGTCATCAACAACGCGGGCCGCGCGGGGGCCGCAGTGCTGTTCGCCCGCACCGACACGCGCGGCGGCGGCCGGGACCACTCGCTGCTGCTGGTGGACCTTGCCCAGCTCGACCGGGACCGCTTCCGCCGCCTGCCCCGCTTCCGCACCCTGGGGTTGCGCGGCTGCGCCCTCGCCGGGTTCGAGTTCGACGGCTGCGCGGTCTCCGACAGCGCGCTCGTCGGCGAGGTCGGCGCTGGCTCGGATCTGGCGCTGCGCTCGTTTCAGGTCAGCCGCGCGGTGATGGCGGGCGCCGGGCTGGGCATCCTGGACGCCGGTCTGTTCGGGGTGCTGCGGTTCGCCCTGGACCGCAGGCTCTACGGCCGGACCGTCGCCGAGCTGCCGCACGCCCGCTCGACGCTGGCGGGCGCGTACGCCGACCTGCTCACCGCGGATGCCATGGTGACCGCGGTGACCCGGGCGCTGCACGTGCTGCCCGCCAGCGCGAGCGCGTACGCGGCCGCGGCGAAATACCTGGTCCCGCTGCTGCTCGAAGACGCCATGAACGCCCTGTCGGTGGTCCTCGGCGCCCGCTTCTACCTGCGCGAGGGCGAGTACGCGGGGTTCGGCAAGCACATGCGCGACCTGCCGCCGCTGGGCATCGGCCACGCGGGCGGGGTGTCCTGCCAGCTCACGATCCTGCCGCAGCTGCCCCGGCTGCTGCGCGGGACCGGCGACGCCGCGCCCGCCGCGGTGTTCGACACCGCCGCCCCGCTGCCCGAACTCGACCTGACCAGGCTGCGCCTGTTCACCCCCGCGGGCGACCCGCTGCTGGCCGTGCTGCGCGCGGACGGCACGCCGCCCGCCATCGCCGCCGAACTCGCCGCGCTGGCCGACGCCGCGGCCGCGGTGTCCCCACGCGACACGGGCGTCGCGGCAAGCCCGGCGGCGTTGGCGCTGACCGAGCGGTACGCGCTGCTGCTGGCCGCCGCCGCGGTCGTCGGGCAGGCCAGGCACGGCACGGCTCCGGAGGGCTGGGCGGACCTCGCGCTCGACCGGCTCGCCGAGCGGCTGCGCCCGTCCGCCGCGCTGCCCGTGTTCCGCCCCGACGCCGAGGAAGCCCTCTTCGCCGACCTCGTGGACCGCGCCGCCACTGGTGTCGGCTTCTGCCTCGACCGCGACCCCGTCCACCGATCCCTTGCCCCGTAACCGATATCAGCCCTCGAACGCAGAAGGACGCCTCTCATGCCCACTCCCGGGACTTCCACCGACGCCGCAACGGCCGCCACCGCAGCAGCCATCCCCGCCGACCTGGCCGAGTGGCTCGCGGACCGGGTCGCGGCGTACCTCGACACCACCGCGGACGCGATCGACCGGGACCTGCCGCTGGCCGAGTACGGCCTGGACTCGGTCTACGCGCTGAGCCTGTGCGGCGACATCGAGGACACCCTGAACCTGGTGGTCGAGCCGACCCTGGCCTGGGACTACCCGACGGTCAACGCGATGGCCGCGTACCTGCGCGCCGAGATCGAGCGTCCGGCGGCGACCTGATGACGACCGGGTCGGAGCACATCGCGGTGGTCGGGATCGACTGCCGGTTCCCCGGAGCGGGGGACAAGGACGCGTTCTGGGACATGCTGGTCCGCGGCGAGCACGGCGTGTCCGAGGTGCCCGCGCCGCGCTGGGACCTCGCCGCCTTCCACGACGCGGCGGGCGGCACCGGGCGGGTCAACACCCGGTTCGGGGCCTTCATGTCCGACCCGGACGCGTTCGACTTCGAGTTCTTCGGCATCTCGCCCCGCGAGGCCGCCGCGATGGACCCGCAGCAGCGGATGCTGTTGCAGGCCGCCTGGCGCGCGGTCGAGGACTCCGGGGTCGCCCCCGGCTCGCTGGCGGGCAGCGCGACGGGCGTGTTCGTCGGGATGATGTCGAGCGAGTGGGCGACGCTGCACCTGTCGGACTACCCGGGCCTGACCGCGCACCGCGGGTCGGGCAACGGCTACTGCATGGCGGCCAACCGGATCTCCTACCACCTCGACCTGCGCGGCCCCAGCACCGCGGTCGACACGGCCTGCTCGTCGTCGCTGGTGGCCACCCACCTGGCGGCGAACGCGATCCGGATGGGCGACTGCGACCAGGCGATCGTCGCCGGGGTCAACCTGATGCTCACCCCGGCGCTGTCGATCTTCTACACCCAGGCGGGGCTGTCCGCGCCGGACGGCCGGTGCAAGCCGTTCAGCGGGTCGGCCGACGGCATCGGCCGCGGCGAGGGCGTCGGCGTGGTGGTGCTGCGGCGGCTGTCGGACGCGCTGGCCGACCGGCAGCCGGTGTACGCGGTCATCGAGGGCAGCGCGGTCAACCAGGACGGGCGCAGCAACGGCATCACCGCGCCGAGCCGGTGGTCGCAGGAGAACGTGCTCACCGCGGCCTACGCGCGGGCCGGGGTGCAGCCGCGGGACATCGCTTTCGTGGAGGGCCACGGCACCGGCACCACGCTCGGGGACATGATCGAGGTCAAGGCGCTGGGCGCGGTGCACGGCGGGTCGCGCGCGCAACCGTGCCTGCTGGGGTCGGTGAAGGGCAACATCGGGCACGCCGAGGGCGCGGCCGGGATCGCCGGGCTGATCAAGGCGTGCCTGGCGCTGGACCGCCGGGTGCTCCCGCCGACCCTGCACAGCGAGACCGAGAGCCCCCGGCTCAAGCTCGCCGAGCAGGGGCTGCGGCTGGCGCGCGGCCCGGTCCGGCTGCCCAAGGGGACGGTGCGCGGGGCGGTCAGCAGCTTCGGGCTCGGCGGCACCAACGCGCACGTCGTGCTCGCCAGCGCGCCCGCGGTGCGGCGGCCTGCCGAGCCCGGCGGCGTCGGGGTCCTCACCGTCTCGGCGAACACCGCCGCCGCGCTGCGGCGCAACATCGCGGCGCTCGCCGAGGCCGTGGAGGGGCAGCCCGACGAGCGGCTGGGGCAGCTGTGCCACAGCACGAACCGGGTGAAGTCGGGGCTGCGGCAGCGGGTCGCGCTGGCCGCGGTCTCGGTGGCGCAGGCCCGGACCGAGTTGCGCGGGCTGCTGCGGGATGCCGATCAGCGGGACGGCCGGGCGGCGGGCAAGCCGAAGGTCGCGTTCCTGTTCACCGGGCAGGGCTCCCAGTTCGCCGGGATGGGCGCGGCGCTGCGCGCGGCGTGCCCGCCGTTCCGCGACCGGCTGGCCGAGGCGGACGCCGCGCTGCGCCCGCACCTGGGCTGCTCGATCAGCGCGATCGCCCTGGACGGCAAGGAACACGACGGCCTCGGCGTGGACGCCACCGCGCTGACCCAGCCCGCCCTGTTCGCGCTCCAGTACGCGCTCGCCGCGGCGCTGGCCGACCTGGGCGTGCGCCCGGACGCGGTGCTCGGGCACAGCGTCGGCGAGTTCGCCGCGGCCTGCGCGACCGGGGTGCTGACCCTGGCGGAGGCGGCGGCCATGATCGCCACCCGGGGCGCGCTGATGCAGGCGCTGCCGCCGGGCGGGGCCATGATCGCCGTGCAGGCGGGCGAGGACGAGGTCGCCGACCTGGTGGCGGCCGAGCCGCTGGTGTCGGTCGCGGCCGTCAACGGACCCGACAGCGTCGTGCTCTCCGGCGACGCGGACGGCGCCCGCCGGATCGCGGCCACCCTCGCCGATTCCGGCCGCAAGGTGACCGAACTCGTGGTCTCCCATGCCTTCCACTCCCCACTCATGGCCCAGGCTGCCCGGGATTTCGGTGACCGCGCCTTCAGCGGCATCTCGGCTCCCCGGCCCGCCACGGCGGCGTTCGCGTCCACTGTGCACGGTCGGTTCGTGGCGGGTGACGAGCTGGAACCGGCGTACTGGGTCGAGCAGATCACCGCGCCGGTGCGCTTCGCCGACGCGATGGGCGCGCTGGCCCGGCGGGAGCCGACGCACCTGGTCGAGATCGGGCCGCGTGGGGTGCTGGTCGGCCTGGCCGCCCGCGCCGGGCTGACCGGCGGGGCCAAGCGGCTGGCGCCGATCCCGGGCGCGGGCGCGACCGGCGCGGAGTTCGCCGCGACGCTGGCCACGCTCTACACCGACGGCATGGACCTGGACTGGGACCGCCTCTACCGCGACGGCCAGCGCGTCCCGCGCAGGCTGCCCGGCTACGTCTTCGCCGACACCGAGCGGTTCTGGGCCAGCGCGGCGACCGTGCGGGGGAACACCGCGTCGGTGGTCACCGAGAAGACGGTCACCGAAGACCAGGTGTCCCCCCGGTCCCAGCGCCCGGCGCCGCGAGCGGACGGGCCGGTCGACGCGGTGCTGGCCGCGGTCGCCGAGATCGGCGACTACGCGGTGTCCGACTTGGTGCCAGAGGCGAAGCTGCACGAGGACCTGGGCTTCGACTCGATCATGGTGATGCAGCTCGGCGACCGGCTGACCGACGTGCTGCGGCTGCCCGAGCCGATCCCGGTCGAAGAACTCCTCCCCCGGGTCACGACCGTCGGCGAGCTGCTGGCGTTCGCGGCCGAGGTCTCGCAGGAAGGCAAGCGGTGAATAGCGAGAATACCGACACATTCATCCTGGCGACCGGGGCGGCGCTGCCGGGCGACCCGGTCGACAACGACGCCATGGCGCGGCGGTTCGGCACGAACGCGCAGTGGGTGGAGCTGTTCGTCGGCACCCGGACCCGGCACTTCGCCGTCGACCTGGAAACCGGGGAGCAGACCCACACCCTGGCCGACCTGGCCTCGGCCGCCGCGGCGCAGGCGATGAGCCGGGCGGGCGTCGAGGCGGCCGACATCGACTTCCTGGTGCTCGGCACGGCCACCCCGGACATGCTGATGCCCGCCACGGTGAACCTGGTCGCCGACCGGCTCGGCATCGACCAGGTGGCGACTTACCAGTTGCAGTCCGGCTGCGCGGGCGCGGTGCAGGCCCTCGACGTCGGCGCCCGGCTGCTGGACGACGACCACCGCACCGGCCTGGTCATCGGCGGCGACGTCTGCGCCAAGCACCTGGTGCTCGACCGGGACACCAGCGCCACCCCGCCCGGCGAGCTGATCAACTACGTGCTGTTCGGCGACGGCGCGGGCGCTGCGGTGCTCTCCGCGGACGACGAAGGCGCCCCGATGCGGCTCACCAGCGTGCTCAACCGCTTCACCGGCCTGGGCCGCGACCCCGCGCAGGTCATCCACTGGTGGGGCGAGACGGGCCAGCCCGAGGGGGCGCAGTCGGTCGCCGAGGACTACAAGGCGATCGAGGAGCGGGTGCCCGGGATGGCCGTCGAGGTGCTGCACGAGCTGCTCGACCGGGCGGGCTGGGACAAGAGCTCGGTGTCGTTCCTGTTGCCGCCGCAGCTTTCCGGCCGGATGACCCAGCGCATCGTCAAGGAGTTGGCGGTCGACGGCGCCACCGAGGTGAGCTGCGTCGCCGAGACCGGCAACAACGGCAACGCGCTGCCGTTCCTGCAACTCGACGCCCTGGCGCCGCGACTGGGCCCCGGCCACCGGGCGGTCGCGGTCGCCATCGAGTCAAGCAAGTGGCTCAAGGGCGGCTTCACCCTGGAGGGAAGATGAGCCACACCGTCCTACGGGACCTGCACACCGCAGGCGAGCTGGCCGCGCGGTACCGGGAAGTGCCCGCCCTGCTCGCCGGGCTCGATGACACCGGGCTGCGCCGCGCGGGCGCGGTTCTGTCCAGAGTGGACATAGCGGAGATCGACCCGGCGCTGGCCCGGTTCACCGTCGCGGTCACCGGAAGCTCGGCGCTGCAACCGATCCAGGCCCCGCTGACCGCGCAGCTCGCCCGGCACGGGTTCGTGCCGGACGTGCGGCTCGGCGGCTACCGGCAGCACGCGATGGAGCTGCGCGACCCGGCGAACCCGTTGTTCGGCACCGAACCGGACCTCACCGTGTGCGTGCTCGACGCGGACGAGGTGTTCGACGCGCTCGCCACGCCGTGGACCGTCGAAGACGTCACCGCCGCGTTGGCCGCGCACGCCGAGTCGATCGAGGCGCTGGCCGCGGCCTACCGGCGCGACCACGCCGGGGCGCTGGTGCTCACCACCGTGCCGCTGCCCCGGCACTGGGCGGCGCAGATCGTGGACCTGCGCTCGCGGGCGATGCTGGGCATCGCCTGGCGCGAGTTCGAGGCCCGGCTGCTGCGGCTGGCTGTCGAGCACGCCGGGGTGTTCGTGCTCGACCTCGAACCGCTGGTCGGCGTCGCCGGGCCGCTGCTGGACCCGCGCATGGCCGCCTACACCAAGGTGCAGTTCTCTGACGGCGTGCTCGCCGCGCTTGCCCGCGAGATCGGGCACGTGGCGCGCGCGCTGCGCGGGCGCACCAGCAAGTGCCTCGTGCTCGACCTCGACGGCACGACCTGGGGCGGGGTGCTGGCCGAGGACGGGCCGACCGGCATCGTCACCGGCGAAGGCCCGGTCGGCGAGGCGTTCACCGCCGTGCAGAAGGCCGCGAAACAGCTTGCCTCCCAAGGGCCGCTGCTCGCGGTGTGCAGCAAGAACGACGAGGACCGGGTGCGCGCGGCGCTGCGCGACAACCCCGACCTGACGCTGCGCGAGGACGACCTGGTGGCGCTGGTGGCCAACTGGGGCGCGAAGCCGGACAACCTGCGCCAGATCGCCGAGCAGCTCAACATCGGCGTGGACAGCCTGGTCTTCATCGACGACTCGGCGAGCGAACGCGGCCTGGTCCGGGCGAACGTGCCCGAGGTGCCGGTGATCGCGGTCGACGCGGACGAGCCCGCCCTGCACCTGCACGCCCTGCTCGCCGACGGCTGGTTCACCACCCAGCGGGTCACCGACGAGGACCGGGTGCGCGGCGAGCGCTACCGCACCGAGCGCAAGCGGCTGGAGTTCCGCGAGCGCACCGAGTCGCTGGCCGAGTACCTGGCCCAGCTCGGCACCACCGTCGAGCTGTTTCGGCCGAGTGAAGCCGAAATCGGCCGGATCTCGCAGATCACCCAGCGCACCAACCAGTTCAACCTCACCACCATCCGGCTCGACGTCGCCGCGGTCACCGCCGCGCTCGCCGACCCGGGCCGCGAGGTGTTCGGGGTGCGCTGCGCCGACCGCTTCGGCGAGCACGGCGTCGTCGGCGCGGTCTTCCTCACCCGGGCCGGGGACACCTGCCACATCGACAACTTCCTGCTGTCCTGCCGGGTGCTCGCCCGCGGCGTCGAGGACGCGGTGGTGCACGCGCTGCTCGCCCGCGCCAGCGAGTCCGGGGCACAGGCGGTGACCGCCGAGTACCGGCCAACCGCCAAGAACGGCGCGGTGGCGGAGTTCTACCCGAAGAACGGGTTCCAACCGTCCATAGCGGACGCCGGTCACTTCACCCACGACCTGCTGACCCTGCCGCCCGCCGTGCCGCACGTCGACCTGCGCGTGTCCGACAATTCCCGCTAGGAGCACCGAAGATGACCGAAACCGAGTTCATCGACCTGGTCGGGGCCGAGAGCGGCCTGCCGCTGAGCGTGGCCGACCTCGCGACCGGGTTTGACGACCTGCCCGGCTGGGACTCCGTGCACCTGCTCAAGGTGCTCTCCGCGTTGGAGGCCGAGCGCGGCATCACCCTGCGCGTCGCCGAGTTGCTGAGCACCAAGTCCCTGGGCGACCTGCACCGAGCCGTGGCGGCGTCGTGAGCGAGCTTGCGAGCGAACCATCAACACAGTGCGTGGGCTTGCGCGGCCACCGAACTTGTGAGGTGGCCACGTGAGCGGGCCGACCATCGCGCCGATTCCGCCGGGGCGCAGGCAGACGCTGCACTTCCTGCGCTTCGCCGCGGCGGCCAGCCCGGTCTACCTCGACACCGAGGTCGACGCGACCGCGCTGCTCGCGCACCGGGCAGTCGGCCGCCGGTACTCGGTCGTGGCCTACGTCATGCACGCGCTCGGCCAGGTCCTGCCGCGCTACCCGCAGGCCAACGCCGCGTTCGCCGGGTCGCTGCGCCCTCGCGCGGCGACGCACGCGAGCGTGGACGTGAAGCTGACCCTGGACAAGGAAGTCGACGGGACCCGGGCGGTGCTCTCGGTCGTTCTGCCCGATGTGGACGGCTGCACGATCGACCACCTGCAGAACGCCGTGGACCGGCTCCGCGACACCCCGATCGAGCGGATTCACGAGCTCGACGGGGTGCGCAAGCTGCAGAAGCTGCCGGTTCCGGTGGGCAGGCTCGCGTTTCGGCTCGCCACCGGGCTGCGCGGGCGGCGGCTGCGGATGGGCACGGTCGCGCTGACCTCGCTCGGGCACCAGCCCGTGCGCCGGTTCTTCTCCTATGGCGGCACAACTCTCACCGTGGGGTTGGGCCGGATCACGCCGACCCCGGTGGCCGTGAATGGTGCGGTGGCGCTACGGCCGCTGCTGCCGCTGTCGGTCACCTTCGACCACCGGATGATCGACGGCGCCCTGGCCGCCGAGGTCATGGGCGAGCTGAAGAAGGTCTTGGAGGCCGCCGATGTGCCCCGATCCGTTCGGCCCCGTGACACCGGGCCTGCTCTCGTCGGAGTTCCCACGGTTGACCGAGACGGCGACGATCACCGTGTGGGCGACCGTGACACCGTGGAGCCATCCGCCCGCTGACGCCCGCGACCTGCTCGGCGACGAGCACGCCCGCTACCTGCGGTCCACGACGGCCGCGTTCCGGCGCAGGCTGATCGCGTCCCGGTCGATGGCGAAAGCGGTGGCGGAGGCGGCGTTGGGGCGTCCCGCGCGGCTGGCCAAAGACCCGCGCGGGCGACCCCTGCTGGTCGGCGAGTCCACAGTGGACGTCAGTCTGGCGCACACCGGGGACGTGCTGGTGACCGCGCTGTCGCGGGCCGGGCGCGTCGGCGTGGACGTCGAGGTCCGCGACCGGCCGCTGCGCACGGCGGCGTTCGTCGCGCGGGCGTGCCATCCGAGCGAGACCGAGCTGTCCACTGAGGACATGGTGTGGCTGTGGACGGCGAAGGAGGCGCTGGCCAAGGCCAGCGGCGAGGGGCTGGCGTTGGACTTCCGGACGATCCGGGCTGCCGAACCGCCCGCGGGCTGGCGGCTGCGCAGCGCGATCGTGGCGGGCCGGTATCGGATCACGACAGCGGTGGAAGGGAGATGACATGGTGACAGCGACGAAACTGTCCTATGCGGACGAGGTGGCCGACCTCGTGCTGCTGCACGCCCGCGCCCAAGGCATGACGCCCGCGCAGGCGGGGGCGATCATCGCCACCGGGGGCAGGCTCGGCGACGACGACCCCGGCTCTTGGTCGGCGGCGTGGACCGCGGCGGGCGACGTCGCGCTCGCCGACGGCGACCCGCTCGGCGCGTGCCGCCGCTACAACCTGGCGCGCTTCCCTTACCCCGACACCGAAGGACAGCGCGCCGCGGCGGCGAAGTGCGTCGCCGCGTTCGACCGGTGGCGCGCGGGGAAGCCGGGCATCGAACGGCGGACCCTGCGCGTGCTCGGCGAAACCGTGCCGGTGTGGGCGAGCGGCCTGGACACCACCGCGCGCAAACCCTTGCTGCTCATCATGGGCGGGATCGTCAGTATCAAGGAGCAGTGGGCGCAGTTCCTGGTGGCGGCCAGGAAACTCGGCATGGCCGTCGTGGTCGCCGAGATGCCTGGCGTCGGCGAGAACCCGCTGCGCTACCAGCCCGACAGCCACCTGATGCTCGCCGACCTCGCCGACGCGGTGGCCGAGCTGACCCCGTACGAGGGCGTCCACACCGTGGCGTTCAGCTTCGGCGGCACGATGGCCCTGCACTGGGCCGCGCGCGACCCCCGGGTGCGCACCGTGCTCACCGTCGGCGCCCCGGTCCGCGAGTTCTTCACCGACTCCGCATGGTGGGAAACGGTTCCGGAGACCACGAAGCGGACCCTCGCCCACGTCACCGGCCTGCCCCGCGCCGCGCTGCCCGACGCCCTCGCGGGCTTCGCCCTCACCGACGAGGAACTGGCCCGCGTCGCCATCCCGGTCGGCTACGTGATGAGCCGTCGCGACGAGATCGTTCCCGCCGCCGACAGCGCGCTGCTCGCCGCAGCCCTCCCCCGCTTCTCCCGAGTCGAGTTCGACGACGTGCACGGCTCCCCCGGCCACTTGACCGACACCAAGCTGTGGATCATCCGGTCGCTGCTGGCCCACCGCCCCGGCAAGGGCGTCCCGACCGCCGTCCTCGGCGCCGCGCTCCGCCTGCGCGCCGCCCGCCGTGCCCTGTCACCCGCCCGAAAGGCCCGATGACCGTGTCCACCGCGCCGAACTCCACCGCCCCGGCCTCGCCCACCCCGACCAGAACAAGCTCCACCGCACCCACCCAGACTTCGCACACCCCAGCCACCTCCACTCCGGCCCCCGCCGCACAGACCCCGACCGGGCCGAACCCCACGACGCTGACCCTGACCGTGCCGACCCCCACGACGCCGATCTCCAGCATGCCGATCTCCAGCGCGTCGATCTCCAGCGCGTCGATCTCCAGCGTGCCGATCCCGGCCACCCGGACCGCGCCGAACCCGACCGGGCCGGGCTCAACCGCGTCGACCCCCAGCCTGGCCGTCCCGACCGCGACGATTCCCGCCGCTCCCGGCTCGACCGGGCCCGCCCCGGTGACCCTGGTCTGCTTCCACCACGCGGGCGGGACGGCCTCGGTGTTCCGCGAGTGGCGCAAGCACGCCGGGCCGGACCTCGCCGTGCACGCCGTGCAGCTGCCCGGCCGGGAGAGCCGGATGGGCGAGCCGCGGCACACCGAGCTGGACGCGCTGGTCGAGGCGCTGCTGCCGGAGCTTGAGCCGGTTCTGGCTGGCCCGCACGTGTTCTTCGGGCACAGCATGGGCGCGCTGGTCGCCTACCGGGTGGCGCACCGCAGGCTCGAACTCGGCCTGCGGGTGCCCGAGGCGCTGGCGGTGGCCTCCTATGTCGCCCCGCATCTGGACCCGGTGCGGATCGCCGTGGACGAAGTGTCCGATGTGGACTTGGCCACCCACCTGTGCGACATCGACGGGCTGCGCCCGGAGCTGCTGCGCCGCCCGGACTGGCTGGGTCCGCTGCTGGCGGTGGTCAAAGACGACCTGCGGGTCTGCGCCAGCAACCGGCACCGGGAGATCGTCCCGCTCCCGATCCCGCTGCACGCCTTCGGCGGCACCCAGGACCCGCTGGTCACCCCGGCCCAGCTCGCGGCGTGGGGCGAGCACACCACCGCCGGGTTCGACCTCGTCTACCTGCCCGGCGGGGGCCACTTCCTGATCAGTCAGCGCGGGTCCGAGATGCGGGAGCGGGTGTTCGAACTGGCGCTGCGGCGCGCCCGCGCGCACGCCGCGTGAGCGCCGCCGTGGTCAGCGCCGCGGCGGCGCCCAGGCCGACCAGGTCGGACGGCGACCCGCCGAGGTGGGCGTCGGCGATGTGGTTGACCAGGTGCAGGACGGACGCCGCCGCCGCGCCCGCCAGCGCCGCCCCCAGCGCGTCGGACCACACCAGCGCGGTGAGCACGCACACCCCCACACCCGCGGCGAACGCGCCGTTGTCGTGCAGGTAGTGCGCGTTGTACGGCGGGAAGGTGGCGACCAGATCGGCGAAGGACCGCGGGTGGACCACCGCCCACACCCCTTGGACCAGGTAAGCCATCCCCGTCAGGGCGGCCACAACCCGAACCCAGCCGTGCCGCCCCGTCACCCCCTCGCCCCGGCCACCGGGTGCACCACCACGTCCACCTGACCCGCGTCCGGCCACGTCGACTCCACCTCGCCGAGCACGTCCCGGTAGGCGCCCGTGCCGCCCAAGATCGCCCCGCCCCCCGACCGCGGATACGCGCCGAACCGGTCGAACACCCGCTGGTAGTGGATCTCCCCCTCCGCCAGCCGCAACACCACCGCCGCCGCGACCACCGGCCCCGCCGCCGTCACATCGACGACCGAGCACGTCGCGAACCCCCGCCCCGCCGCATCGCCGCCGCCGTCGAACAGGTCGGACAGCACCACGTACGTCGCCCCCACCGTCGGCATGTCGGGCAGGGTGCTACGGATTCGGCGCGACACAAGCCGAAGAGGCGTCGCCATAAGCGGACTCCAGGTTCGAGGGATTCAGTCCGCCCACGATGACCACCCAGCCAAACGCGCGGCAAGAACGACCCCGCCTTCGAGTGACCCCCATCAGGGCCAAGATCCACAACCCCCCGATCTCACCCGATCGGACGATCATGGCCCGCGCCATCGCCGCCGATAACTAGGTTGTCGGCACAGTCCGACCACTCCCCCGCTTACGCCACGAGGGATTTCGCGCGGGCGGATGTGTCAGTCCCTCGCCCTACCGTCAGCCCCATGCCGTCCATCGCGAAACTGTGGGCAATGGCTGCTTCGCGTCCACCCGACGCCTGATGCGGCGCGCGGCCCCCCGTCCAACGCCAGCAATCGCGCCCAAGGATCAAGTTGACCGCAGCGGAACGGTCACGGCGCGTCGGGTCAGGTCGCCGCGATGGTGGCGGGGGCGAGGCGGGGGGCCGGGACTGGTTGGCGGTCGCGGAGGACTGAGCGGTAGACCTTCAGGTAGCCCTCGGCCATGGTGTCCGCGGTGAACCTGTCCGCCACCTCCTGGCGGCAGCGGGCCGGGTCGATGCGGTCCACGTCGCGCAGGGCGGCGGGCAACTGCTCGGGTGAGTCGCAGATCAGGCCGGTCTCGCCGTGGGTGACGACCTCGGGGACCGAGCCGCGGCGCAGCGCCACCACCGGGGTGCCGCACGCCATGGCCTCGATCATCACCATGCCGAAGGGCTCCTCCCAGCAGATCGGGAACACCAGGGCGCGGGCGCCGCCCAGCAGGCGGGTCTTGGCCTCGTGGTCGACTTCGCCGATCCACTCCGCGTCCGGGCCGAGCAGCGGCTCCACCTCGCTGGCGAAGTAGCGCTTCTCGTTCGACTCGCCGCACTTGCCCGCCAGGACGATGCGGACCCCCGCGGCGCGGGCGGCGGCGATGGCCAGGGGTGCGCCCTTGTCGGGGTTGGCGCGGCCGAGGAAGACCACGTAGTCCTCCTTGTCCGCGCGGAACGGGATGGCGTCCAGGCGCACCGCGTTGTGCACCATCCCCGCCCAGGGCAAGTCCGGCCGCGCGCGGCACTGCGCCGTGGAGATGGCGACCAGGCTCACCTCGGCCCCGATGTGGGTGTAGTAGTCCCGGAGTTCGTTGGTGACCGGGCCGTGCGCCGTGACCACCGTCGGCGCCGGGCTCTTACCGGCGAGCAGCGGGCCGGTCATGGTGTGGTCGTGCACGATGTCGACGTCGAGGTCGGGCAGCAGCTTCTGCACCGCGACGGCGTGCACCACGTCCGGGGCCACCTGGCAGAACCGCTCGTGTTGCGGCTCGCGGTAGGTGTTGACCAGCGTCGCCTTCGTCCGGCTCCGGCCGGGGGCGACCAGGGTGACCTGGTGACCTCGGTCGACCAAGGCGTCGACGAGGTCGGCACACACGCTCTCGATCCCGCCGTACGCGCGCGGCGGGAGTTCCAACCACGGCGGCGCGATCATCGCGATCCGCAGCGGACGACTCTCCATGGGCCGACTCCTTCCTGGATGGTGACTCGGGTACCCCGATCCGGAAGCGGTAAGACCCACCATCGTGTGTGGACAGTGCCGGGCGGCGGAACCGGCGAGCACTCTGCGTCATTTCCCGCGTGCGCACCGTCGGGGAAGTGTTGAGGATCTAGGGCAACGCGGGGATGCTGGGACGGGACCGGGTGACACGACACGCGGACGGCAGGTGGTTGACGTGAGCAGTGGGTGGGCCTTCGACGGGGAACCCGCCGCACTGGGCAACGGCACGGTCACCCTGGTCCAGGGCACCTCGTTCTGCGTCTGCGGCGGCGACGGCGAGATGGCGACCGACGCGGCGCAGGGCGTCTTCTTCCGCGACACCCGGGTGATCTCGACCTGGCACGTCCGGCTCAACGACCGGCCGGTCGAGCCGATCACCACGATGACGCCCAACCCGTTCCACGCGACGTTCCTCGGCCGCGCCCACCTCGACCACGACGTCGGCGAGGCCAGTCTGCTGGTGCACCGGGACCGCTACGTCGGCACCGGGATGCGCGAGGACATCGAGTTGCGCAACCTGGGGCAGCGCACGGCCGAGATCTGGCTCGCGGTGCAGATCGGCGCCGACTTCGCCGACCTGTTCGAGGTCAAGGAAGGCCGGGTCCGCTCGGCGGGCGAGTACAGCATCGACGTCGAGGCGGGCGAGATGCGGATGCGCCGGCGGCTGCGCGACCAGTGCCGGGGCGTGCGGATCAGCGCGCGCGGCGCGGAGGCGCGGGCCGACCGGCTGCTGTTCCGGGCGGTCGTCGGACCCCGCGAGTCGTGGCGGACCAGCATCCTGGTGCACCCGACCGTGGACGGGGTGGAGTGGCCCGCGCTGTTCCCCACCGAGCGCCCGGTCACCGAGTCCGTGCCGATGGTGCGGGCCAAGCAGTGGCGGCGCAGCGGCCCGGTCGTCCGGTGGGCGGACAACGCGGGCCTGGCGCGCACGCTGCAACGCAGCCGCCAAGACCTCGGGGCGCTGCGGATCGTGGACCCGGAGCGGCCCGACGAGGAGGTGGTGGCCGCCGGTGCGCCCTGGTTCATGACGCTGTTCGGCCGCGACTCCATCCTGGCCTCGCTCATGGCGATGTCGGTCGACCCGGCGCTGGCGCTGGGCACGCTGCGGACGCTGGCCCGCTACCAGGGCGCCCGCACCGAGCGGCACAGCGAGGAGCAGCCCGGCCGGATCGTGCACGAGATGCGGTTCGGCGCGGACGCCTCGCTCGCCCTCGGCGGCAGCAACGCCTACTACGGCACCGCGGATGCGACCCCGCTGTTCGTGCTGCTCATGGGCGAGCTGCACCTGTGGGGCATCGGCCGCGACCACGTCGAGGCGCTGCTCCCGCACGCCGACCGCGCCCTGGAGTGGGTCGAGCGGCACGGCGACCGCGACGGCGACGGCTTCGTCGAGTACGAGCGCGCCACCGACCGCGGCCTGGTCAATCAGGGGTGGAAGGACTCCTGGGACGGGGTGAACTTCGCCGACGGACGCATCGCGGGCGCCCCGATCGCGCTGTGCGAGGTGCAGGCGTACGTCTACGGCGCCTACCTGGCGCGGGCGAACATGGCCGAGGGCGTCGGCGACACCGAGCGCGCCGCGCACTGGCGCGAGCGCGCGGCGAAGCTGAAGCAGGCGTTCAACGAGCGGTTCTGGCTGCCCGACAAGGGCTGGTTCGCGGTCGGCCTGGACCGGGACAAGACCCCGATCGACGCGCTGACCTCCAACATCGGGCACTGCCTGTGGACGGGCATCGTGGACGCGGACAAGGCCGCCGCGGTCGCCGACCACCTGCTGTCCCCGGCGATGTTCTCCGGCTGGGGCGTGCGCACGCTGTCCGCGGAGATGGGCGCGTACAACCCGATGAGCTACCACAACGGCTCGGTGTGGCCGCACGACAACGCGATCGTCGCGGCCGGGCTGATGCGCTACGGGTTCGTGGAGCACGCCCAGCGGGTCGCCGCCGCCATCTTCGACGCCGCCAAGGAGTTCGGCGGCAGGCTGCCGGAACTCATGTGCGGGTTCGACCGCGCCGAGTACTACCGCCCGGTGCCCTACCCGACCTCCTGTTCGCCCCAGGCCTGGGCGTCGGCGGCCCCGGTCCACCTGCTGCGCACCCTGCTGCGCGTGGAACCGCACGTGCCCGACCGCCGAGTGTGGATCGACCCGGCGGTGCCCGCGTCGCTGGGCTACTTCCTCATCGACGACGTCCCACTCGGCGGCAGCCGGGTCTCCCTGCGCGTGGACTCGGACGGCCTGCACGTGCACGGCCTGTCCAAGGACATCGAGGTCATCCGCGCCCCCTGGCTCTACACCGACTCCCGTTAGCCGTGCCGCTTTGGTTGAACACGGCTCGCTCCTGGGCTCTGAACGGGCGTCTGGGGCTTGGAGTGCTCTTTCACGGAAATCCAGGGGAAAGATGTCGTGCAGGCAATAGCCGAGTGGGACGCCGACGAACCAAGGCAACCATCGCTTGGATGACCCGGCCCATGAAGGCCCTTATGCGGCCGGAAGCGGTGTGGGGATCAACAGATCGGTGTCGAGGCCGGTGAGGGCTCGGGGGAGGCGGGGGAAGTAGAACGCGGGGTGGGGCTGGATGCCGGGCGGCACGAGTTTCCAGATTTCGACCCATAAGAGGGGGTTGTCCTTCTCCGCCGGGGTCAGGTCGCGGTGGAGGCATTCGGCGAGGAAGCGGTGGGCTAGGGCGGGGTGTCCGGCGACGGCGAAGGTGGTGGCGTTGAGCCAGTTCGCCAGTTCCGCGGTGGCTTCGCGGTGGGTGAAGTTGGCGGCGATCTCGATCGCCTCGGGGTGGGCGCCGGTGCAGAGCAGGCCGAACACCTCCTGGCCAGCGAGGGTGGCGTTGAAGCCGCTGGCGCGCCGCAGGTCCCCGGCGATCCGGGCGGACTCGGCCCAGCGGTCCTGGTTCTGCAGGGCGAGGGTTTCCCACAGCACCCGGCTCAGCTCGTCGCCGCTGTCGGCGAGCATCGCGGCGACCTCGGCGGAGACGGCCGGGTCCCGCAGCTGGTGGGCGAGGAACATGGTGTGCGTGTGCAGCCGCTCCCGGTGCTGGTGGGCCAGGGTGGCGCTGGCGCCGATGAGGAACCGGACGGCGGCGGCGAAGTCGCCCTGCTTGGACAGCACGCCCGCGCGCGCCGAGTACAGCATCGCCACGGTCGGGTGGTCGGCGTGCTGGGCGATCGCGTGGGTCAGCACCTCGGTGGCGCGGGCGAACCGCCGGTGCTCCATCAGGATCTCGGCGGCGTCGTAGTAGGCGCCGACGGCCTGGTGGCTTTCCGTCACGTCCTCGATGCCGTGCAGCAACTGGTCGACCGCGGCGTCGGGGCCGTCGCGGCGGGCGAGCAGCCGGGCCAGGTCGCGCAGCAGGGTGACCGCGTGGTGGTCCTGGACGCTGATCTCGATGCCGCGCCGCAGCAGGGCGACCGCGTCATCGACCCGCGCCGCGTCGCCGTCCTGGGCGAGCAGCCGCGCGGCGGAGCGGTGCAGCTCGACCGCGTGCGCCTCGACGGTGACGGCCGCGATGCCGTGCCGCAGCAGGGCGATGGCCTCGTCCCGGTCGCCGCGCTGGGCCAGCGACCGCGCCGCCTCGCGGTAGAGGGCAGCGGCGTCGTAGTCGTTCTTCGCCGCCTCGGCGCCCTGCCGCAGCACGACGATGGCCTCATCGTCGTCGCCTCGGTCGCGCAGCAGCCGGGCCGCGTCGCGGTGCAGGCCCGTGCGGTCGTGGTCCGCGCCCGCCGCCGCGATCCCTTGTCGCAGCAGGACGATCGCCTCGTCGGCGTCTCCGCGCTCGGACAGCAACCGCGCCGCCTCGCGGTAGAGACCCGTCGCGTCGTGTTCGGCGGCCGCCGCCGCGATCCCCTGCCGCAGCAGCGCGATCGCCTCCTCGGCGTCCCCGCGCTCGGACAGCAACCGCGCCGCCTCGCGGTACAGGCCCGTCGCGTCGTGCTCCGCGCCCGCGGTCTCGATGGCCCGCAGGAGCAGGGCGACGCCCTCATCGACGCCGCCCTTGGCCACGACCAGCTTCGCTGCCTCCGCGGCGATGGCCACGATGTCGGCGTCCGGCACCGACAGCGCGGCCTGCTCGACGGTCGCCACGATCTCCGCGACGCCGCGCAGCTGCGCGATCACCTTCAGATGCAGCAGCCAGATGTCCGCGACGCACAACGGCAGGGCGGTGGCCGCGGCCAGTTCCTCGCTGGCCTTGACGCTGTCGGTGCCCTCGTCGCGGGCCAGCAGCAGCCGGGCCAGGTAGTAGTGCAGGTCCGGGGACGGGCTCCCGCCGGACAGGGCGGCGGTGAGCAGGACGATCGTCTCGGTCAGCGCGGTGGGGTCGCTGGGGATCGGGGAGCCGCGCTTGTAGTACTTCTGCAGGTCGAGCGCGTAGAGCTGGGCGACCTTGTTGAGGACCTCGACCTGGTTGGACAGCACCAGGTGGTGCCGGGCCTCGATGAAGTCGGCGCCGTTGCGCGGCGCGTTGGGCGACTTGGCGTTGAACGGGCGCAGGTAGTACTTCCCGGCGATCCGGTGCGCGCGCCGGGTCTGCTGCTGGTCGTGGCCGAGCTGGGCGAACCCGACCTCCTTGGCCACCGGGTTGAGCGAGTACCAGCTCTGCCGCCGCTCCAGCAGGAAGTTGTCGACCAGCTCGCGCAGCACGTCCTCGTGCCGCCCGTGCGGGTCGGCGAGGGTGAGGGCTTCCCGCTTGAACGACCGGCGGTGCACCGACAGCGTCATCAGCGCGTCGCGGCCCTCGTCGGACACCGTCAGCAGGGTGCGCTTGACCAGCTCCCGCTCCAGGCGCTTGAGCAGGGTCTCGCTGGTGCGCCGGTGCCGCAGCTCCCACGCCTGCGGCTCGACGCCGATGAGCTCGTCCAGCGGCGCGGCTTTGAGGCTGGAGGTGAAGATCTTGAACGCGCGCGGGTTGCCGCCCAGCCACTCGACCACGTCGTCCAGGCGCTCGGGCGGCACCTCGTCCTGGCGGCCCAGGTTGTGCAGGAACGTGGTGAGCAGCCGCCCGCCCTCGGCGGTGTCGAGCGCTTTGAGCGGGCGCACCTCGATCTTGTCGTCCCACGGGACGTCCTCGTTGAGCGCGCGGGACGACAGCAGCAGGACGCGCCCGGCGTGCCGGGCCGGTTTCAGCGTGCTGAAGAACTCGACCAGCTCGGGCAGCGGGTCGCCGTGGGCGTCCATGCAGTACTGGAAGTCGTCGATCCTGATCGTGATCGGCTCGCGCAGCGCGGTGCGCAGGAACTCCAGGATGTCCGCGCCCGGCGGGACGGACAGGTCGGTGCCGCGCAGCAGGGCCTGGCGGACGGCGAGCATGAGGTCGTGGAAGGACGTCTGCCCCTCGGGGATCTCCACGTCGATGAACTTGCGGTCCTTGGCGCGGGCCACCAGCTGGTCGCTCAGGTGCGTCTTGCCGACCCCGGGGAAGCCCTCGACCAGGCACACGCACGGCCCGGTGCGCGGCCACTCGTTCGCCAGCCAGGTCAGCAGCGCGGCCCGGTCGCCGCCGGAGCCGGGCGGCGCGGCGTCGGGCGCCTGCTCGTCCGGCGCGGCGCGGCCCAGGTCGTCCACCGCTGCCAGGGCCGAGTCCAGCAGCGGGTCGGCCGGGTAGTCGGTGCCCGCGGCCAGCAGCAGGTCGGCCAGCTTGTCGGGGGTGTGCTCAAGGCCGGTGATGATCTGGTGCCACACCACCAGGGGCGCCAGGTCGGTCCGCCCGACGACCGGGATCTCCGCGTGGTGCAGGACGCGGGCTATCTCGTCGCGGTCCCGATAGCGGGCGGCCAGGAACCCCTCCAGCCCTTGGCGGAGGTTCTGCCAGGCCGACCTCGCCATGCGTCATCCGTTCTCGGTGCGGACACCGGTCATGCGCCCCCCAACAACGCGTTCAGCCGGGCGATGGCGATTCCCTCGTTCCGGTAGACCCAGCTTTTCGTACCCGGATTGTAGAGTTGACCACCGGCGTGGTGGATGGCGACAAGATCCCAGGCGTCGTCGAACACCGGCGATCCGGACGAGCCCGGCAGGGTGTCGGTGTAGTACTGGAGCACCCGGTCGTCCTGGTAGCTGACCACGTTGTGGTAGAGCGCGATCTGCTTCGGGCCGCCGCCGGGGTGCTGGATGATGTTGACCCGGGGCACGTCCGGGCGGGCCGCGGCGCCGACCTCGATCCGGCCCCAGTCGTCGTTCGCGTGTTCCACCGTGCCGACGACGGCGAGGTCGTCAGCCCGGGACGCGGCGAACGCGCGGCCGGGCAGCAGCGGGACCGTGGTGGCCGGGAGCAGCGCCCCGTCGGCGTCGGTCTGGTGGTTGAACGTCGCGGTGGCCCCGGCCGCGGTGTCGGCGTCGGGCAGGACGTGGTGGTTGGTGACGACGCGGTCGCCGTCGATCAGGAAGCCGGTGCCGCTGGCGCCGCGCGCGGTCCGGATCCGGCAGACCGCCTTGGCCCGCCGCAGCCCGGTCTCCAGGAAGGAGACCGGCAGCAGCGTGCTCTGCGCGCCCATCAGCTTCTCCACGCCGCCGGTCCCGTCCGGCGCGGGCGTCCAGCGCGGCCCGTCCTCGGCCGGCTGGTCGAGCGCGTCCCGCAGCGCGTCGTGCAGCGGCGCGTTGTCCGGGTGCTCCAGCAGCACGACCTTGAGCAGGTCGGCGCGCCTGCGGCGGTTGTCGGCCTCGGTGACCGCGTTGAACCAGGTGTCCAGCGCGCGGCTGTGGAACCGGACCAGCTCGGTGGGGATGCCCGCGAACGACAGGACGCGGCGGACGCTGTCGTCGTCGGGGTAGAGCCGGGCGAGCTCGCGGGTCAGCCGGGCCGTCATGGCAGCGTCGTTCACGGGGTGTCTTCCTGAGGGGGTTCGTGACCTTCCGCACGCCGGGCGCGCGCGGCCATGATGGCGCATCGAGATCGTCCCCGCGGGCGTTTCACCAGCCGCGCGGCGGAGGGGGCCAAAGAAAGCGGCGCCGCCCTCAACAGCCTGGGGGTCGCTGGAGGGC
The DNA here is from genome assembly GCF_055586285.1 of Actinokineospora sp. NPDC051303. Classification (NCBI taxonomy): domain Bacteria; kingdom Bacillati; phylum Actinomycetota; class Actinomycetes; order Pseudonocardiales; family Pseudonocardiaceae; genus Actinokineospora; species Actinokineospora sp. NPDC051303. Next base: position 179,834 of record NZ_JBVJIN010000004.1, on the reverse strand, counting down.
GGGCGCCGCCTACAGACTACCCGTGTGCCCCCCTCACGCACATGGGCAGCCCCCAATTGATGCTGAAGAGCCCCCAGGCCTCCTCAGCACCTGTCCGCTATAGCGGACGCCCCACACGCAGAATAGGCCCCGACACCCAAGCTTTGTCAACCGCCCCACGGTGTTCCACAATGAGGCACCGTCTGGGGCATCCGCCTCAGCGGACGACACCGACCGTGAGGACCACCTGGATGGACCCGGAGCAGCGCGCGGACTCAGGTGCCGAGGGTCGGCTGGCCGAGAAGATCAACCACCTGCGCGACCGGCTGTACCCGGACAAGGCGAGCAGGCCCGGGTACGCCAAGCTCGCCGCCCAGATCCGCGAGCAGACCGGCAAGCCCATGTCGGCGACGTACCTGTGGGAGCTGGCCAGCGGACGCAAGCGCAACCTGACCCAGGACACCCTGGTCACCCTGGCCGAGTTCTTCGGGGTGCCCGCCGAGTACTTCCTGGACGACGTGGTCGCCTCCCGGGTCGACGCGCAGCTCGACCTGGCCATCGCGCTGCGCAACCAGAAAGTGCGGTCCATCGCACTGCGTGCGGAGGGGCTCTCGGACGATACGCTCGACGCGTTGCTGGCCATGGTCACCGAAGCACGGCGCATCGAACGGCTGGGGCCCGCGACGGACGCGGGGGACGGCGGGCAGGCGCGGGACGAGTGATGTCGCGCTCGGCGCAGCGGCGGCCAGGCCGGTTTCGGAGGTGCCCAAGCGGCGGAGGTGTCGGCGAGGACATGGTCAATCGACACGGCTACAGGAAGTGCCGGTCGCTGGTCGACGGCATCACCCTGCCCCGGCCGTTCTCGGTCTCCGCGCTGGTCGCCCAGCTCGCCGAGCAGCGCGCGCGGCCCATCGAGATCGGCACCCTGCCCGCTGGCCTGACCGTCAACGCCTGCGGCGCCTGGCTCCAGCTCGCCGACCGGGATGTGATCTTTGTCGAAGCCAAGACCACCCCGTTCCACCGCGACCACATCGTGCTGCATGAGATCGGCCACATGCTCTGCGACCACCACAGCAAGTCCGCGGACCTGGTCGCCGAACTCGGCCGGTTCCTGCCCGACCTCTCGCCCGCGCTGGTGCGCAGGCTGCTGGGCCGCACCAGCTACACCACCGACGAGGAGCAGGAGGCGGAGCTGGTGGCGAGCCTGATCCGGATCACCGCCCAGGCCCAGGCCCCCGGCGCGGCCACCGGAACGCTGGGCGAGCTGGAGTCCGCGCTCGGCCTGTGGAGCCGCTGACGACCGCCGCCTTGCGACCTCCAGTTCCCTGACCACCGACCGCTTGCCGACCACTGACAGGACCATGACCACCGACAGGACTTCTGCCGCATGACCACGACCGACCTCCGCGACTTCGGCAGCGACGTGGTGATGCTCGGCGCGATCGCCCTGTGGCTCGCCCTGGCCCTGCGCCTGCCCGGGGCGCTGCGCTCCCGGCCGCAGCGGCGGCTGCTGATCGCCGTCGCCGGCCTCGCGGGCTCCATCACCGTCTACACCGACCCGATCACCAAGGTGCTGACCGAGACCTACGTGTTCGGGCAGAGCTGCGGCATCGCCATGAACATCTGGGGCGTCATCAGCTCCGCGTTCATCCTCGACTTCGTGCTGGCCGCGATCGCCCGGCGCAGGCCGCTGCTGGTGTACGGGTCGGCGGCGGCGGTGAGCGTCACCCTGGTCTGGCTCAACACCGGGCCGGTCCCGGCGGCGGGCTGCGTCACCTCCATCGCGGTCCCCTGGTACAGCCCGTTCTGGTGGCTGCTGTGCGTGGCGCACGTGGTGGCGGTGCTGCCCTGCGCGGTGCTGTGCGCCCGCTACGCGCGGCAGGCGAGCACCGTGGCGCTGCGGGTCGGCCTGCGGCTGCTCGCGTTGGGCTTCGCCTCGTCCACGGTGTTCTGGTCCTTCGTCGTGCTGGGCTACCTGCTCACCGACGCGCCGTGGCTGGGGGCGTTCTTCCCGCTCAACATCGGCATCACCGCATGGCTGACCGTGGCCGCGGTGACCGTGCCGGTGCTCGCGCACGGCTGGGGACTGTGGCGGCGCCTGCGCACGCTGCGCGGGTTGGCCCCGCTGTGGCAGCGGCTGATCACCGCGGCCCCGCACGTCCGGCTGCCCGCGCCCGGCCAGCGGCTCACCCCGATCGACCTGCGGCTCTACCGGCGGGTCATCGAGATCCGCGACGCGCTGCTCATCCTGCGCGACTACGTCGACCAGGACACCGTGGCCGCGGCAAGAGCCCACGTCCTGGCCGCCGACCCGGACGCCGACCCCCGCACCGTCGAGGCCCGCGCCACGGCCTGCTGGCTGACCGTCGCCGAATCCGCCAAGGCCGCGGGCGCCGAACCGCACCCGGCCGAGCAGACCACCCCCACCCACCGCGACCCAGCGGGCGACGAGTGGACCCACGAACTCGCCTTCCTCGAACTGCTCGCCCAGGCCCAGCACTCGCCCCTGGCGCTGGAGTTCGCCGCCCGCCGGACGCCCGCCCCGTCCGCAGCCGAGGAGACCACGTGACCGACAGCACCACCCGCGACATCCCCCACGGCGCCGCATCCTCCAGCGCCTCCCCCACCGCCACCGCCAGCGGCACCGAGGCCGCCACCAGCGCGGGCAGCGCGGGCAGCGCGGGCAGCGCGGGCAGCTACCGGACCAGCGCGTTGAGCAAGGACCGTCCCGGCGAGCGCCGCAGGCTTGGCGCCATCCAGTCGTCGGTGGACGAGTTCAGCATGGACATCATCGAGGGTCTCGGCGCGCGCGAGGACTGGGACTGCCTCGACCTCGGCGCGGGCGCGGGTTCGATCGCCGCCTGGCTGGCAGGCCGCTGCCCGGCGGGCCGGACGGTCGCGGTGGACATCGACACCCGCTACCTCGACCCCGCCGAGGGCGGCTTCGAGATCGTCGAGGCCGACATCACCGACCCCGCCTTCGCCCCCGGCCGGTTCGACCTGGTGCACGCCCGGTTCGTCCTGTGCCACCTGCCCGACCGCGACGCCGTCCTAGCCCGCGCCGCGACCTGGCTCAAGCCCGGCGGCTGGCTGGTCGTCACCGACCCGTACCAGTTGCCCGCGGACACCTCCCCGTTCCCGGTGATGACCCGCATCATGGCCGCCTACCAGAAGGTCTACGCGGGCCACGGCGCCGACCTGACCTGGTCGCGCCGCCTGCCCACACTGCTCGCGGGCGCGGGCCTGTCCTCGATCGAGTTCACCGGCAAACTCGCCTGCATGGGCAACCTGGCCCGCGACCGGTGGCGCCCGCTCATCGACCAGGTCGCTCCCGGCCTGCTGGCCACCGACGAGGTCTCCCAGGCCGACCTGGACGAGTTCCACACCCTGCTCACCGACCCCACGTTCATCGACATCCCCCAGTTCACCCTCGCCGCCTGGGGCCGCCAAGAAGACGCCGCGAACGATCCGCACCAGTGACCTGACATCTCACAGCGGCATCCGGTCGACCACGACCGGTCCGGCGGCGCGCGGGTGCGGACGATCAGGGTTCAGGGTTGGGCTTTGGCGAAGCGCAGGGACAGGGATGTGGGGCCGAGGATGCCGACGGGCGGGCGCCAGGTGAACGGCTCGGCGACGGTCGGTGGGCCGAGGCGTTCGGTGAGGGCGGCGAAAGCTTCGGCTAGTTCGACCCTGGCCAGGGCGGCGCCCAGGCAGTAGTGCGGGCCACCGCCGAACTGGAGGGCGGGCTCGCGTTCGGGGGTGGTGACGTCGAAGGCTTCCGGGGACTGGTAGGCGCGTGGGTCGCGTTGCGCGATCGGGGTGCAGACCTGGATGAAGGAGCCCTTGGGCAGGAACTTGCCGTTGAAGTCCAAGTCTTCTGTGGCGAACCGGAACACGGTCACCGACGACGGGGACCAGCGGATGGCCTCCTCGACGGCCGTGGGCACCAGTTCGGGGCGCTTGCCGAGCAGCCGCCACTGGTCGGGGTGGTCGGCGAAGGCGATCATGGCGTTGGCCAGTTGGTGGCGGGTCGTGTCGTGCGCGGCGAAGACCAGGGTGACCAGGAGGTTGCGCAGTTCCTCGTGGCTGACCTGCTGGTCTTCGCGCTGCGCGAGGACCAGCCGGGAGATCAGGTCGTCGCCGGGCGCGGCGGCCTTGGCGTCCATCAGGGCGCCGACATAGCCGTCGAGGCCAACGACGGCCGCCGTGACGCGCTCGCGGAAGCCCGCGCCGTGGGCGATGCTGAACACCAGGCCGAGGTCGGTGGTCCAGGTGCTGAAGATGTCCCAGTCCTGCTCGGGAACGCCGAGCAGCCGCGACATCACGGCCAGCGGCAGCGGGTTGCCGAAGTCGGAGAAGAAGTCGCAGACGTCGGTGGCGGCGAGGTTCTCGGCCAGCCGCCGGGCCTGGGCGCGGATGAACGGGCGCAGGTCGTTCACGGTGCGCGGGGTGAACGCTTTGTGCACCAGGCCGCGCAGCCGCCGGTGGTCGGCGCCGTCGTGGTTGACCAGCATCGGGACGAACCAGTCCCAGATCGGGCCGTCCTCGACGCCGTTCATGCGCATGAACTCCGCGCCGTTGTGGTCGAACCGGGGGTCCCGCATGAGCTGCTGGGCTTCGGCGTGGCGCAGCACGAGCGGCCCGATCGGGCTCTCGGCGTACCAGCTTCGCTCCCGGGCCGCGGCCACTTCCGGGGAGTCGAAGGAGAACCCGGGCTTGGTGATGTCCAGAAACGGGACATCGCCCGGCTCGGGGGTTGTCTCGGGTGTCGTCCGCACGGAATTGGTCATGTCCGACCACCTCAAACATCAGGCCCGGTTCAACTGAAGTTTCGAGACTATCGCGGATCGCCCGCAGCGCCCTTCCGCCGAACGGGTAACGGATTCAGCGGGTTTCACCGTCCGATGTGGACAGTTTCGGCTGTTCGAGTGAGTCCCGGACCCGCACCTCGCCGAGCACGGTCGGGCTGAGGGCGGCGTGGATTTCCCGTGCCAGCGCCCAGTGTTCGGCCGCGCGGTCGCGGGAACCCGCCATGGCGTGGGTGTTTCCCAGGCCGGTTCGCGCGCGGGCGACCTCGTAGGCGCTGCCGCAGCGCTCGCCAGCGGCGGCGGCCTCGCGGTAGTGCCGGGCGGACTCGGCGAGCCTGCCCGCCCGGAAATGCGCCCAGGCAAGGCAGTTCAGCGACATGGCGACGTCCAACCCGAGGCCGAGGTCGGCGAACTGGGCGCGCGCCAGCTCCGCGTGGCGGACCGCGTCGTCAAAGCGGCCCAGTTCCGTTTCGGCGAGGGCGATCGCGCGCACCGTGATGGCCGCGTTGCGGGTCGATCCGGTGCGGCGGTAGAACTCCAGCGCGACCGCCAGATCGCGGCGGGCGGCGGCGTGGTCGCCGAGGTAGAGGTTCGCCCACGCGAGATTCGACAGCGCCGTGGCCGCGCCATGCTCGTCGCCCAAGGCGCGGAACAGCTCCAGCGCCTGCCGGTAGTGCTCGGCGGCGGTGTCGGGATCGTCGTGGTCGACGTGGGCCATGCCCAGGTTGTTCAGCGTCATGGCCAGCGCCCGCCGGTCGTCCGCGGCGCGAGCCGATGCCGCGGCGAGCCGGTGGGTGTCCACCCAGATTTCCCAGAGCTTGGCGTGGAAGAAGAAGTCGCGCAGCAGGAACGCCAGCCGCCAGCAGTGCTCGTGCCGCTGCCGGGCCGAGGCCAGCCCGCAGAGCGCGACCAGGTTGGGCCACTCCGCGTCGAGCCAGGCCGCGGCGGCGTCCCGGTCGGCGAACTCAACGGCCTGCCCGTCGGCCAGAGAAAGCGGCGGGCGGTAGCGCAGCGGCGACAGCAGCTCGTCGGCCGCGGTCGCCGTGGCCACCGCGTGGTCGAGCAGCCTGCCTTCGGCCGCGGCCAGGTCGGCCGCCGCGAGCGCGGGCAGCGCCTGCTCGACCGCGAAAACCCGCACCAGGTCGTGGAATCCGACCTGCCCGCCGGACCGCGGCAGGATCAGGTGCGCGTCGTGCAGCCGGGCCAGCAGCCGCTCGGTGGTCGCGTGGCCCAGGCCCGCGAGCGCGGCGGCGGCCGCGGTGGTGACGTGCTTGCCCGGGTGCGCGGCCAGCAGGGCGAACAGCCGCCGCTCGGCCGGGTCGAGCCCGTGCAGCGACAGCGCGAACGCGGCGGAGACGCTGCGCTCGCCGTCATCGAGCAGGTCGAGGCGGGCGGCGGTGTCGGCCAGCCTGCCCGCGAACTCCTCGATCGTCCACATCGGACTTCCCCGGAACCGGGCAGCGGCGATCCGTATCGCCAGCGGCAGCCTGCCGCAGTGCTCGACCACCGCGGCCACGGCGGCGTCGTCGGCGGGGGCGCGTTCGCCCGCCACGGACCGAAACAGCGTGACCGCCTCGGCGGCGGACAGTTCGCCGATCGGGACGTGGACGGCGTCGTCCAGGGCGTTGAGCCGGTTTCTGCTGGTGATCAACACTGCGCACCTCGGTTCGGCGGGAAGCAGGGGCGCGACCTGCCGGGCGCTGCGGACGTTGTCGAACACGAGCAGCATCCGCCGTCCGCGCAACCGGTCGCGGTACAGGTTGGCCCGCCCGTCCTGGTCGCGCGGGACGTGCGCGCCGGGCACGCCCAGCGTGCGCAGCACCCGGTCCAGCGCCACCGCCGCGGGCACCTCGGGGCCTTCGGCGGTGTGGCCGTGCAGGTCGAAGAACAGGCAGCCGTCGGGGAAGTCCGCCCCGACGTCCTGCCCGGCGCGCAGCGCCACCGCGGTCTTTCCCGCGCCCGCCAGGCCGACCAGCACGCAGGCGGTGGCGGTCGGGTCGGCGAGCGCGGCGCGGACCCGGGCGAGTTCGGCGCGCCTGCCCAGAAACAGCGGCGTGGCGTGCGGCAGGCCGGAAACCCCCGTGCGAGCCGGTGATTCGGCGGCCGTGAGCAGCCCGACGAGCGTGCCCGCCGCGCCGAGGGCAGCGTCGCAGGCCTCGGCGAACTCGCGCCTGGGCAGCACGCGTCCGTTCTCAACCTTGCTCAGGTGGCTTTTGCTGTAGTGGATTCGCGCGGTCAGCGCGGCCTGGGACAGGTCGGCGGCCTCGCGCAGCCGCCGCAATTCGGGCCCGAACTCGCTCATGGCCCACAGTGTGGCCCGGCCGGGAGTCGGCTGTGCACGCTCAGCCGAGTGCGGCGATCGATCGTCCGCGATGGGTGTGCATGGCAATTCACCTCCGATTCCCCGCTATTGGCTCTCGCATTTCCCGACGCGCTAGAGCCTGCCTCGCGAACAACCCGGCGCGGCAGGGGTTTCCGGGGATTGGAAACACTGGAAACCCCGGAAACAGCGATGACCAGCATGACCGCGCGCACGACTGCGTCAGCGGCCACCATGATCGGCGTCGCTATACTTCGGCGACCCGGATGGAGGTGGCGATGGGCTTCACGACCGAGGAACTCGTCGCCGAACTGAAGCGGCTGCGCAAGGGCCGGGGCATCGAGACCGCGGATATCGAGGACGCTGTCGGCCCGGCGCTGCGGGCGGCCGCCGGGGTGCGGGCTGGCGACGGGCCGGAACGGTTGCGGCGCAAGGTCGCCGACCGCCTGCGCGACCTCGTCGCCCGGCTGCCCGACGACCTGCGCTTGGCCACCGGGGCCGCCTTCGGCCTGGCCGAGGGCGTGCGGATGCGCCTGTACCAGCAGCGGATCGAGGCCGTCGCCCGGGAACTGGACCGCGACCCGCGCACGATCCAGCGCCGCATCGATGACGGCGTCAAGCGCGTCGCCGAACTCGCGGCCGAATCGATGGCCCAGGAATCACTGGCCCAACAGTCGGTTTCCGCCCAGGGGGCGCCGCGGTGGCGGACCGTGGATTTGCGGGCGGCGGTGGTGCTCGACCTGCCGGTGCCCGAGGTGGTCGAGTTCCGCCGCATCGTCGCCGACCACGACGGCCTCGATGAGGTGGAACTCGGCATGACCGTCGCGGGCGGCGCGGGCATCGGCGAGATCGGCGTGGACGTGCTCTACGGCGGGGTGCTCGCCAGCCAGGCCAAGAAGTCCAGCAGCCGCGTCGGTTTCGCGCTGCGTCCGCCGCGGCCGCTGGAGCGCGGCGAGGAGCACGAGTACGCGCTGCGCGTGCGGTTCCCGCACGGGCACGGCATGGCCCCGTACTACATGTGCACGCCCCGGTACCCGTGCGCGCTGTTCCGGCTGCACGTGCGCTTCGGCCCCGGCCGGGCGCCCTCGGCGATCTGGCGGGTCCGCGACGCGCTGCCGCTGGAGATCGGCGACCCGGAGGCGTCCCGGGAGCCGGTGACGGCCGACCCGTGCGGCGAGGTGCACGCGGTGTTCACCGACTTGCAGCCCAACCTGTCCTCGGGCATCGGCTGGAGCCCACCGCGCCCGCCCAACCCGCTCACGGCCGTAGGTGCCCGAACGCGGCCGTGATCAGCGCCTTGCTCACCGCTGGCGCGAGCCCCGGCGGCGTGGCCCCGGATCGGTAGACCTCCGCGGAGATCGGGCCAGCCGGGCCGAAGGTCTCGACCCGCACCACCAGGTCGATGGCGCTGCCGTCGCGGACGCCCGCCTCGGCGAGCGGCCGGTCGGCCAGCGGTGTCTGGTCGTGCCGGAGCTGGTAGTCGAATCGCATTCCCATGGCGCCGCCGAACTTCGTCTCCACCTCGGGCAGCGCCAGCGCCGCGCGCACCAGCCGCTCCGCCTGCTCGCCGGTCGCCGCGGCGGGGACCGCGACGACGTGCGAGACCGACAGGGCGCGGTTGCGCACGTAGAGCACGATCCGGTCGGGCTCGGCCGCGGCCGGGTCGGGCACCGGGGCGGGCAGCACCGGGGTGTCCAGCGCCCGGTCCAGCCGCCAGCTCCGCACCAGCCGCTCGACGGTCTGCTCCCACGCGCCGAACGCGTCGAGGAACCGGCGCGGCGCGAGCAGCGGCGGCAGCGGGGTCTCGTCAAGCCGCACGATGAACAGGAAAGCGCGGCGGGTGTTCAGTTGCAGCGTGTACGCCGCGGTCCATTCCGCGTCCACCCACTCGCGGTGCTCCGCGGCGTGCCGGGACCACAGCAGCACGTAGTAGTCCGAGGTGGCCAGGGCGTGGTTGATGGCGAGCACGAGGTCGTCGCCGGGCGGGATGTCGTCGTCGTCCACGAACGTGTCGACGCCGTGCCCGCGCAGGTCGGCGGCGAGGCGCTTGGCCACCGGGCGGTCGTTTCCGGCGAAGGACAGGAACGCCCTCGGCCGGTCACCGGGCCGCGACGGCATCCGCTGGGGCGACGGGACCGGGCGGGCTGGCTGGGGCGAAGGAACTGCGTTGCGCGGCATGGTTTCTCCTGGAGTCGAGGACGCGGCGGACCAGTCGGCGTGGCGGACCGGCTCCGGTCTGCCACCCGGGGTCGCCGTAGAGGGTCCAGCAGGCCCAGCGGGCCGGATGGTCGTGCGGGACCGGGCCGACGGGCGCGCCCGCCGCGCCCTGGCACAGGTCCCGCAGCGCGCGCCGCAGGGCCACGTCGCGCGGCAGATAGCACAGGTAGCGCTCGAACCGGTCGAGGACGGCGGCGGCGCCGGAGTCGACCGCTTCCCAGCGCGCCGCGACGACGGCCGCCGCGCCCGCGTGCAGCGCGGCCCGGACGTGCCCGACCCGGTCGTCGCGGCCCCGGCGCTCGGCCATGCCCGAGTCGCACGCGCCGAGCACCAGCGTGGCGCAGCGGCCGAGGTCGACCGTGCGCAGGTCGTCGGGGAACAGCTTTCCGTCCGTGTCGTCCTGGGCCAGTTGCAGCCAGGACCGCGCGGTGTCGGTCTCGTCCCATTCGCCGTGGGTGTCGATCCGCACGTGGTGGTACCGGCCCGCGCGCACCGTCTCGCGCAGCCGCGCCGCGGTGGCGTCCGCGCCTTGGAGCAGGGTGCGGTTCGGGGCGGGGGCCGCCGGGCGGAGGTCGTCCGCGGGCGGGCGCACGAGCAGCACCCGGTCGCCGCGGCGGCCGAGCGCCCGGCGCCGCAGCGGGGCACGGGCGGACAGGCACGGCAGGTCCGACAGCGCGAACCGGAGGCCGAACCGGTCACCGGTCTCGGGCAGGGCCATGCCCGCGAACGGGATCTCCGACAGCAGGCCGCCCGCCACGATCGCGATCCGGTCGACGTGCGCGGGCACGGCGGCGACCACGTCGGCCACCCCGGTCAGGTCGGCGAGCGCGGCCAGCGTCTGGTCGAAATCGCCGCTCTTGACGCTGGGCTCCAGCGCGCTCGCGCACGCCGCCATCATGGTCACGGTGTCGGACAGGGCGGCCCGGTTCGCCGTCGTCGCCAGGTGCCGCAGCAGGGTGCGGCCCAGCAAGACGTGGTGCACCCGCTTGTGCGTGGCGTGCGCCAGCCAGACCACCTGGTCGCGCGGCAGGTCTCGGGTCACCCTGGCCACCCACCGCCAGGCGCCGCCGAGGTCGCTGGGCGGCGGCAGGTCGCGGGCGAAACCTGCGTGGGCGGGCAGGATGCCGCCCAGGATCGCGGCGCCGCGGGCCGCCTCGATGGCGACCGCCACCCCCGCGGCGGCCACCGGCCCGCGCTTGTCGATCGCCCGTGCCGCGGCCTCGACGCACTCGTCGTGCTCGTCGGACGCCAACTCCAGCATGCGGATGCGCCCGTCGTCGCTGAGCTGCCGCTCGGCGGCGTGCTCCTCGATCCGGTACGCCTCCCGCCAGCACGCGCCCGCCTCGTCATGCTCGGCGCGGGCGAAGCGCACCCGGCCGAGCTGCTTGAGCGCCCAGGCCCGCACCTCGGCCAGTGGCGTCGAGTCGGCCCGGCGCACGGCGACGGTGAGGTGGCCCACGGCCTCGGCCAGGAACTCCGGCTCGCCGGACTCGGCGAACCGGGCGGTCTCCAGCTCCCCGGCGGCCAGATGCCAGGTGGCGACGTCCCGATCGGACTCCGCTTCCTCGCGCAGGTCGGCGAGCAGGTCTTCGGCCTCGGTCAGCTTCCCGTCCCGGGTGAGCGCGCGGACCCGGTGCAGCCGCCGGTCGATGCGCGCCGACACCGGCCCCTCGCCGGTCAGGCTCTCCAGCGCCGCGGCGGCCGCCGCCGGGTCGGGGCTCGCGGCGACGGCCTCGACCAGCAGCGGGAACAGCCGGTCCACGGCGTCGTCGTGGCGGGTCAGCCGCAGCAGCACGGCCAGTTCGCGCAGCACCGGGAAGCGCTCCGCCGGGTCGAGGTCGGGCCGGATCACCGCGCGCAGCAGCACGTCCCGCGCTTCTTCGTAGCGCAGCTGGCGTTTGAGGGCGTGCGCGCGCCGCAGGTGGTCGGGCGCCACCCGGGGCTCGGGCGCCGCCAGTTCGGCACGCACGGCCCGCTCGTCGCCCTGCCGCACGCCGACGGTCAGCCGGTCGAGTTCCACCGCCGCGCTGCCCGCCTGGTTCCCCGCCGCCCGGAACCGCCGCTGGGCCTCCGCCAGCCGAACATCGGCGGCGGCCAGGTCCCCGCGCTCGACGGCGGCGAGGGCCTCCACCCGCAGCAGCCGCGCCTCGTCGTCTGGCCCGAGCGCGGGCACTCCCCGCCCGAGCGCGTCCCGGATCGCCTCGGCGTCCGCGCTCGCACCCGCGTGGTCACCGAGCGCGGAGCCGATTTCCGCGTGCTGCAGGCGCAGCACAAGATGGTCGGGATGCCGCGCGCGGTGCTCCCGGCAACGCCGCCGCGCCAGCGTGAGCGCCCCCAGGTCCACCAGCCGCGCCACATGGTCGACCGCGAGCGCCGCCGCCAAATCGGCGGTGAGACCGGCGGTGCCGCGGTCGGCGGCAGCGAGATCAACGGTGGTGCGGCGAGCGGCGAAGAGATCGGCGACGGTCAACCGGGCGACGGTGAAGTCGGCGGTGAAATCAGCGGCAACCGGACCAGCGGCGGCAAAACGATCGGCGGGACCGGCGGCGGTAAACCGGGCGGCGGTGCGGTCCGCCGCAGCGGAATCAGCGGCAGCAACACCAGCGGGATCGGCAGCGGTGGAACCGGCGACAGCAGGATCAGCGGCAACGGGACCGGCCACAAGATCAGCAGCGGCAAACCCGGCCGCAGCCATACGATCGGCGACAGCAGGATCAACGGCGCCGGAACTGCCTCCGAGACCAGCAGCGGAAAACCGAGCGGCAAGATCCCCGACACCGGAATCAGCAGCGACCACCCCAGCCTCGACCCCGCAATCAGCGACAGCAGGATCAACAGCGGCAAACCCGGCCGCAGCCGTGCGATCGGCGACAACGGGATCAGCGACGCCGGAACTGGCTCCGAGTTCAGTGGCGGTAAACCGGGCAGCAAGGTCCCCGGCACCGGAATCAGCGGCAGCGACAGCGGTGCCAGCGAGATCGGCGGCAGCGGAATCAGCGGCAGCAACAGCTATGCCCGCCAGATCGGCTGCGGCAGAACGGGCTAGCGATTCGGCTGCGGCGAGGTGGGCGGCGTCCACGGCGGCCACGTCGCGGCGGGCGAAGGCCGTCGCCGCGGCGGTGACGGCCGCGGCGGCGGGGTGGTCCGGGGGGATCGGGAACGACTGGGCCATCAGCCCTCGCAGCCGACGAGCGGCTGGTCGGTGTCCGGGCAGACCAGCAGGATCGTCAGGCCCGGCACGGCGGCGGTCCCGGTGGGCGCGGTGGTCCCGGATGCCGTGGTGGTCGTGGGCGTGGGGTTCGACCCGCCCGACGAGGAGAGCCGTGGGCGCAGGTCGACCCGGTGCCACTGCGCGCCCGAGTGCACCCGGACGTCGGGCTGCTCGGCGGCCGCCTCAACCGTGGCCAGCCGCTCCACCCGGGCTTCGCGCACCGTCACTTGAGCCGCGCGCGGCACGGCCGAGGCCGTGATCGCGCCGTCGTCCTGCGACCATTCCGCCCGCAGCTGCTCGTGCACCATGACAACACTTTCCGGCCGGTCCATCACCTCGCCCATCTCGACCGACGTGCGAGCCCCGGACTCGGTCAGCGGGGCGGCGTCGACGTGCACGAGCCGGTCGCCGGAGACCCTCAGTGTGGGGATTCGGCTGGCGTCGGCGCCGATCGCGCGCACCACCCGCTCGGCCCAGGCGTCCGCGCTCGACACGAGCCAGACCTCGCCGGGGCCGACCAGGGCCACCCCGTCGGAGCCAAGGTCCAGTCCGCGCAGCAGCCCGTCGCGGGCCTCGCTCGCCAGCCGCATCGCCTCTACCACGCGGGGAAACTCGCGCAGCAGCGCCGCGCCCTCAACGCTTCCGTTGTGCCCCACCAAAGCGTCGCCCACGGGCGCGAACACGTGGCCCTCGGCCCAGTGCACCTCGACCACCGTTCCATCCTTTGTGGACACTCGTGCGGTGTTCGCGTTGGCTGGCGGTTCGGTGACGAAGGTCGCGGTGGCTGGCCCGTCCGGGCTGGTCCGGATATCGATCCACCGGCCGGACGCGGTGGGCGGCGGGACGAGCGCGCCCAGCGAGAACTGGCCGCCGCCGTCCGGTCCCGGGGTGCCGAGGCGGAACCCGAGCGCGCCGCCGGGCGGCGGCACGGCGCCGTTGACGGCGAGCCAGGGCTCGTTCGGGCCGCCGACCCGACCGCGGCCCTCGACGGTGTAGAGCACGCCGCTGGTCATCGGCGGCACGCCCGCGCCCGGGTTCTCGGTGAACCGGGCCTGCACCGACTCCAGCGCGACGCGCGCCCGATCGACCAAGCCGCGGTTCCACCGCACGGTCACCAGATCGCCGCTCTTGACCGCCACCAGCGCGCCCATGTCGTACCCCTGGAACGCGACCCGCTGGGTCACCTGCCTGCCATCCGCGTGCAGGTCCAGATCGACCTTCCGGTTGACCTTCTGGTCCAGCCAGACCTTGACCTTCCCGAGCGGGGAGACCTTGCGGCCGGACGCGGTGACGCCGACCGCGACGCCGCCGTCGTCCACCGGCCGCAGGACGCGCTGGACCGAGTCGGCGACCTTGCCGTCCGCGCCGACCGAGACCTGGGTCAGCTCGCCCGTCCCGCTCGCCGGATCGTAGGTCGAGCCCCGGTCGTGCGGCCCGGCGCGGCCGGCGGCGCCCGGGATGTCAGCCTGGAACTCCGCTCCCCCGGCGCGCGCCCGCACGTCGGCGAGGGAAACTCCGCCAGAGATATAGGAAAGGCCGCACTTCTCGTACTCCTTCGACGGGATCTGCACCACGGCCTCGTCGGTGGCCGAGGGCGGCGCGACGAATCCGACCGAGGACCGCTCCTTGAGCGCGTCGTTGCCCGCGTACCAGTCGGCGAACTTCAGATCCGTGCGGATCGCGCTGTCGGCCACCTCCGGCAGTCGGGTGGAGTCCTTGTCCGTCAACCATTCCAGCGCGCCGCTCCAGCGCATGATCTGGTCAAGCCGGGCGTACTCCGACTCATAGTCGGCGACCGCCTGGTAGTGCTGGTCCCACCACCGCAGTCCGCGGCCGAAGGCGAAGGACGGCTCGACCTCCTCGCCGCCCCCGCCCGGGGCGTCCGACCGGCTGAACAGCCGAGTGGAGTGCGCGCCGATGCTGACCCGGTCGTCGTCGAAGGCGAACGCGGAATCGTTCTGCGCGAACCAGAGTCTGCCGCTCTCTCCGCCGGTGGTCGTCGCGTCGCAGTGGCTCCACGGTGTGATCGCCTTGGTGTCGGGGAGAAATCCGGGGACGGCGTTCTCCGGAACGCCGTCGCCGATGTCCGAAGTCCAGTTTTTGGCGACGTAATCGGTGTAGAACAGGGTCATGCCGACTTTGGTGCCCGCCAGGCCGCCGTAGTAGGTCGCCTGGCTGTAGGTCGGCTGCCCGTTGAGGTAGCCCGCCAGCGCCCACAGCGCGACCCGGTCCTCGGGCAGGCCCACCTCGGCCAGCACGTCCGCGGGCACGTCGCCGCCGAACAGCGCCTGGTTGACCAGTACGGCGAGTTCCCCGGCGGAGCGGACGTACGGCGCGCCGGTCCAGTCGTCGGCCAGGATGTGGTCGGCCAACTCCGGGCGCAGTCCGGGAATCGTGACGAGAAGGTCCTCTTTGGTCTCTTCGCTTTCGGGCGGGTCCAGGGAGAAGGCGGGCGTCGTCCCGCCGTTCTTGGCGTCCGCGTATCCGCGCTGCAACACGGTGATGTCCTCGGCGTCGACCAGGCCGATCCGCTCCCCCGGCCAATTCCAGCCGCCTGCCCAGATCTCCGAACCACGGCGCTCCACAAAGGACAGAGAGGTGGTGTTCGCGAGGAAGTCGGCCAGGCCCTCCGCGGTGTCCACCCGCTTGTGCACGTAGCCGTTCCTGGCCCTGGCCTCCTCCGCGGTCGTCGGGTCTTCCGAGGTCACCCGGACCGTGTGGGTCGCGCTGTCGATCGCGTAGCGATGCACGCGCACGGACTTCGGGTCGGCCCCGGTGTCGGTGCGGTGCTGGTCGATCTGCCCGCCGATGGCCCGCGCGGCGTGCGGATCTCCTTGCGGCGTCAGCACATGCAGCACGCCGTCGCCGTCGCTCAGCGACCGGCCCGGTCCGGTGGGCTGCCGGGCGAGGTCGGCGAAACCGGCGTCGCGCACCGGAAGCGTGTCGTAGAGCCCGTCCCGCAGCCGCGCGGTGTCCAGTTCGAGGTGGGCGGCCAGCGCGGTGCGGGTCCAGTCCCGCACCTGTTCCTCCGCCTCCAGGTCGTCCAGGTCCGCCAACCGGTTCGCCGCGCCCGCGTAGGACACGGTGAACCCGGGCCCCTCGGCGCGCGCGGTCTGGGCCGGGCTGGGCCACAGCAGCCACGCCGTCAGCGCGGCGGCCAGGATCACCGCGGTGGACAACAGGGCCCAGTGAAGCCGGTTCGTGCGGTCAAACATCGCCAGTCCCTCGCCGAACGTGCGCGTTGTCGATCGCCGGGCAGACAGGTGATCGACTTGCTTTCGGCGCGAGCGTAGCCGGCGGCGGGGCGCGTTCGCGGGTGGCGCGGACTCTTGTCAGGTTTGTGTCCAGAAACTGTCGTTCCCCGGATCAGCGTGCCGCCCCCTGGCGCGCGCGGTCGTCGTGGCCTTCTGCTTCGCGTTGGCGGAAAAGGTGTTCACGGGCGCCGCCGTCGTCGGATTCCTGAGCCAGCCCCTGATACATCTTGTCGGCCTTGGCGTCGGACAGGTGCGGGGCCAGCAGCGGGACGGCCGCGTCGACCACCGCCTCGATGACCACAGGCCGGTCGGCGTCGAACGCCTGGCGCCAGGCTCCGGTCACCTGCCTCGGCGAATCCACCCGGACACCGCGCAGGCCCAGCAGGTCGGCGTAAGCGGCATAAGGGAAATCGGGCACCCGCTGCGACGTCGGGAACCGCGGGTCGCCCTCCATCTCGCGCTGCTCCCAGCTGACCTCGCTGAGGTCGCGGTTGTGCAGCACCAGCACGACGAACCGGGGATCGGCCCAGGAGCGCCACCGGTCGGCGACGGTGATCAACTCCAGGAGGCCGTTCATCTGCATGGCCCCGTCGCCCGCGAGGGCCACCACCGGGCGGTCCGGGGCGTCGAGCTTGGCGGCCAGCGCGTAGGGCATGGCGCAGCCCATCGACGCCAAGTAGCTGGAGACGTGCGCGGGCGTCCCCGGCGGCAGCGCCAGGTGGCGGGCGTACCAGTAGGTCGTGGAGCCGACGTCGACGGCGACCCGGGCCCCCGCCGGGAGGTGGTCGGACAGCTCGCGGATCACCAGCTGCGGATTGAGCGGGTCGGCGGGGTCCATGGCGCGCTGTCGCGCCAGCGACCGCCACCGGGACACGCTGGCGGCCACCTCGTCGTGCCAGCCGCGGTCGGTCTTGCGCGCCAGCAACGGGATCAGCGCGCGCAGCGTCTCCGTGGTGTCGCCCACCAGCGGGACCTCCACCGGGTACTTGCCGCCCACCACGCGGGCGTCGAGGTCGATCTGCACCGCCCGCGCCTGCCCCGGGCGCGGGTAGAACTCCGTCCACGGGTCATTGGAGCCCACGATGAGCAGTGTGTCGCAGCCCGCCATCAGCTCCGCGCTGGCCGTGGTGCCCAGGTGGCCCATGACCCCGGTGTGCCAGGGCGCGTCCTCGGGCAGGACCGGTTTGCCGACCAGCGACACCGTCACCCCCGCGCCCAGCAGGTCGACCATCCGCTCGACCTCCGGACAGGCGCCCGCCGCGCCCCGGCCGACCAGCAGCGCCACCTTGCGCCCCTGGTTCAGCAGGTCGGCGGCCCGGCTGAGGTCGGCGTCCTCGGGCAGGACCCGGGGCCGGGCGATCACCGCGCTGGACGGGACGACGCCGTGCGCGTGCGGAATCCGCTTCGGCATCTCGGCGCGCTGCACGTCGTGCGGCACGATCACGCAGGTCGGCGTCCGCTCGGCGATGGCGGTGCGCATCGCGTTGTCCAGGATCATCGGGAACTGCTCCGGCGCGAACGCGGTTTGCAGGTACTGCCCGCACACGTCCTTGAAGAGGGTGTGCAGGTCGACCTCTTGGAGGTAGCCGCTGCCCAGCGCGGTCGACACCACCTGCCCGACGATCGCCACCACCGGCCTGCGGTCGAGCTTGGCGTCGTAGAGCCCGCCGAGCAGGTGGATCGCCCCCGGCCCCTGCGTCGCCAGGCACACCCCCGGCGAGCCGGTGTACTTGGCGTGCCCGGAGGCCATGAACGCGGCCATCTCCTCATGCCGGACCGGCACGAACTCCGGGTCGCCCCCCGCCCTGCGCAGCGCGGCCAGCAGCGGATCGATCCCGTCGCCCGCGTACCCGAACACCCTCGGGACCGCCCACACGCGCAGCCGCTCGACCAGCGCGTCCGCCACGGTGTTGGTCGTTTCCTGGTCGGCCATGACCCGCCCTCTCGGCCGGAGTGTCTTACGGTTCGGATGCGGGTATCCGCACGACCGGAGACGAAACCCTCGCCAGCCCGACAGGAGGAACGGCGATGCCCACGGACCGACACCGCACGCGAGAGCGGCCCAGGATGTCCGAGGAAGCCACCCTCCAGACGGCGATCCTCGCCCGCTGGGGCCTGCCGGTCGTCGCCGCCCTGGCTCTCCTGTGGCTCCTGCTCCGCCGCCGCCGCTGAAACCGCGCGCCAGCCAGCGAGCGGCGGCTCACGGGCGGCGCCGCGTCGGTGCGGACGTTGCTACGGTGACGGCCGACATCACCGGATCGTGAACCGGATCGTGGAGGAGTTGGACATGGCGGAGCCCGTCCTCGTCGAGGGTGGGGTTCGCAGCTGAGCGGCCCATCCCGGTGGGCCACCATTCCGACCGAGCGGCGGGTGCTGGCCGTGGTGCACAACGTCACCGCAGCCACCCGACTGCTCGACGTGCTCGACCTGGTGGCCGGCGACAGCAGAATCCAGGTCGAAGTCAGCGTGCCCGGGTCGTCGCCGTTCACCGCCGGGACCGAAAGGTTTCTCCACGATCGCGGAATGGCGCCGACCCCGTGGGCGCACGCCCGAACGGCTCCGTTCGACCTGGCGATCTCCGCCAGCCACGGCGGCGACCTGCACCGACTCACGCCGCCGCTGATCATTCTGCCGCACGGAATGGGTTACAATAAATACTTGCGCCGGGAATCCGGGAATCCGGGAATCCGGTCTTTGGTCTGTCGCCCGAATGGCTGCTCGCTGACGGAAAGCCCGTTCCGTCGAGTCTCGTGCTGTCCCATCCGGAGCAGTTGGCGCGGCTGGCCCGGTCCTGTCCCGAGGCCGCCGAGGTGGCCGTCGTCGCGGGCGACCCGTGCTTCGACCGGATCCTCGCCAGCGGCCCGCTGCGCGCGGTGTACCGGCGGGCGCTGGGGGTGTCGCGGGGGCAGCGACTGGTCGTCGTCTCCTCCACCTGGGGGCCGCCGTCGCTCTACGGGACGCATCCTGACCTGGTCGCGCGGCTGGCCGCCGAGTCCTGTCTGGACGAGTGGCGGATCGTGATGGCGCTGCACCCGAACGTGTGGCACTGGCACTCGCCGTGGGCCGTGCGGCGGTGGGCGGAAGGGTGCCGCCGCGCGGGGGTGACGCTCCTGCCGCCAGAAGAGGGGTGGCGGGCCGCGTTGGTCGCCGCCGACGTCGTGCTCGGCGACCACGGCTCGGTCACGTTCTACGGCGCCGCTCTCGGCACGCCCACCGTCCTGGCCACCGCGCCCCGGCACACGGTCGCGCCCGACTCGGCCGTGGCCAGGCTGCTCGACACCGTCCCCTGCCTCGACCACGCCCGCCCGCTCACCGAGCAACTGGACGCGGTGATCAAGGCGCACGACCCAGACCGGGAGCCGTTCGCGTCCGTGGCCGCGCTGACGACCTCGGTCCCCGGCCAGGCGATGCCGCTGCTGCGCGCGGAGTTCTACCGGCTGCTCAAGCTCGCCGAGCCCGACGTCCCCGCCGAGGTCCGCACGGTCCCGGCGCCAGCGGAGCCGCCGGTCGAGCCCGGCGCCCAAGTGGTCCGGGTGGACCTGCTCGGCGCGACCGCCCGGGTCACCCGGCGGCCCGCCGAGCTGCTGCGGCTGACCGGCGGCCTCCCCGAGGGCACGCACCTGAGCGTCGACGCCGACGAGCCCTACCGCCGGTTCCTCGACCTGGCCGAGATCGTCGTGACCCCCGACGGACGGGACGCCGCCGACGTCCTTGCCGCGCTGCCGGGAGCGCTGCTTTCCACCGGCCCGGTAAACGGGGACGACTGGCTTGTCGTGGACGCGGATAACCGACCGCTGCGGTTTACCGGCGCGGGGGACGCGGGCCGGGTGTGCGCGTCGTTCGTCCACGCCTGGCTTACCGAGAACCGGTCTATCGACACGATCCCCACCGAAATCACGCTCACGCTCGGAACCCGCGTTCTCCGCGTCACGGTAAGCAGTTAATGCTCAGCTCGCGGCGACGGCCAGCAGCTTCCCCTGGACCCGCCGGGCCTCGCCGACGAACCCGGACGACTCCGTGATCGCCAGCGACTCGCGGTAGCGGTCGGCCGCAACGGCCGGGTCGCCGCTGGCAGCATCGAGGTCGCCGATCGCCTCCAGCACCTGGGCTTGGTCGAACGGCCTGCGGTGCGCCCGCATCACCGCCAGCGCCTGGTCGAGGCTTTCCCGCGCCGCGGAGAACCGGGACAGCCGGGTGAGCGTGCGACCCAGCCACAGCCGCGCCTTGGCCGCGTTGTAGTCATCCACCGGGTCGAGGCCCGCGAAGCCCGCCAACGCCGCGTCGAGCAGGACCAGCGACTCGTCCGGCCCGGTCACCTTGGCCAGGTGCAGCCGGGCCAGCGCGAGCCTGCGCGGCACGCCGATCTCCTCGGCCAGGGCGAGGTTGCGGCGCAGAGCCGCCACGGCGTCGTCGTCGCGTCCGGCGGCGATCGCGGCGAGTCCCAGCGACTCCAGCGCCGTCGCCCGCAACTCGACCACGCCCGCGGCGTCGGCGGCCTCGACCGCCTGCCGGAAGGTCTCGTGGGCGCGGGCGCTGTCGCCGCTGTGCAGGTAGCCGAACCCGAGCTGGGTCGTGGCCAACGCGAGCAGGTCGGCGCGGCCGAGTTCGCGCGCCGCGGTCACCGCCCGGGTGTTGACCTCGATGAGGTCCTCGGCGTGCTTGCCGCGCTCGTGCAGCGGCCACAGCGCCACCGCGAGCAGGCACACGTCGGCGAAGCGGGCGTCGTCGTAGAGCCGCTCGACCACCGCGCGCAGCGTCGTCCGCTCGACCTCCAGCCAGGCCATCGGCTCGTCGGGGGCCGTGCGGTTCAGGTGCTCGCCGAAGAACGCCGTCAGCCAGCCGCGCAGCGGCATCGCGGCGTGCCCGGCCGCGACCGCCGTGCGCCGGTAGTGCTCGACCATCCGGCCCGCGACGGCGGCGCTCTCGTCCGCGACCGCGGCGGCGACCTCGTGCGCGTGCAGCCGCACCAGGGCGTGCGGGACGTACCGCTCGTCCGCCGTCGCCCGCAGCAGGCCCGCGGCGACTAGGTCGTCCACAGCGTCCTCGGCGCCCTCCCCCAGCGCGGCCAGCAGGACATCGACGCCCACGTCACCCATGCCGGGGTGCACACCGAACGCGCGGTAACAGCGCTGCGCCGCCGGGGACAACCGCCGGTACGCGGTGTTGAACACGGCCGTCACCGACAGGTCGTCGTCCCGGGACAGCGCCGCCAGCCTGCGCCGCTCGTCGCTCAGCTCGGCGACCAGCCGCGCGATCTTCCGCGTCGGCCGCCCGACCAGCAGCGCCCCGACCACGCACAGCGCGATCGGCAGCCCCGCGCACAGCCGCACCAGCGCCTCGACCGCGTCCGGCTCGCCCTCGGTGCGGGCGGTCCCGACCATCCGGGCCAGCAGCTCCCGGGCGGCGTCGTCCTCGAACGGCGCCAGGTCGATGAACGTCACCGCGTCGCGCACCGTCAGCCCCGACAGCGGCCCGGCCGCGGTCACCAGCACCACCGACGGCCCCGGCCCGGGCGAGAGCATCCGCACCTGCCTCGGCGTCATCGCCTTGTCGACCGACACCGCGACCCGCTTGCCCGTCGACCAACTCCGGAACGCCGCCGCACGGCCCTCCGCCGAATCCGGGATGGCCGCGGCGTCGACGTCGGCGGCCAGCAGGAAGTCCCGCAGCCGCGCGCTCTCCAGGCCGGTGTCGTCCAGCCCGCCGGAGAGGTCGGCGTGGAACTGCCCGTCCGGGAACAGGTCGGAGTGGCAGCGCAGCCAGAACCGCGCCACCTCGCGCTTGCCCACCCCCGGCGGCCCGCTGAACACCAGGATTCGCGGCCCGGCGGGCGCCTGCGTGGTGACCGCGGCGTCCGCCTCGGCCAGCACCCGGAGCTGGTTGGTGAAGTGCGGCGTCGGCGGCGGAACCAGCCGGGCTGGCTCACGGCGGCGGCCGTGGAAGTGCACGCCCCCGGTCACCTGCCCCGCCTGCACGATGATCTCGGCGTTCCCGCCGACCACATTCCGCACGGCGGACTCGTCACCGCTCACCCGGCCTCCCCACGCCCTGGCCCATCCAGCCCACCGTACCGAGATCACTACCCAAGGTCACACGAAACGGGAGAACCGGCGACACGCACTATGCTCGGCCGTCGTGTCTACGCTCCGGTTTCCCCACGTGCGTGCCCTAAGATTTGAAAAATCGCCCGGAAGCCGGAAGCCGGAAGCCGGAAGCCGGAAGCCGGAAGCCGGAAGCCGGAAGCCGGAAGCCGGAAGCCGGAAGCCGGAAGCCGGAAGCCGGAATGCGCGGACCGCCCGCGGAGGCGATCACTGTGGCTAACCTGCCGACGGACAGCGCGCGCTGGGACACGTTCCGATGGCAGCGCACCGTCCTCGCGGTAGCGCGGACCATGACCTCCGCGATCCGCCTCCTCGAAGCCCTCTCCGTGTTCGCGGGCGACCCTCGGGTGCGCGTGGTGTTCACCGTGGACCCTGGTTCCGAGTTCTCCCTCGGCGTCGCCGAGTATCTCCGGTCGCTGCCCGCCCGCGTCGAGCCCTGGGAGACGGCGTCCACCGT
Source organism: Actinokineospora sp. NPDC051303 (assembly GCF_055586285.1). Lineage (NCBI taxonomy): Bacteria > Bacillati > Actinomycetota > Actinomycetes > Pseudonocardiales > Pseudonocardiaceae > Actinokineospora > Actinokineospora sp. NPDC051303. Next base: position 157,484 of record NZ_JBVJIN010000004.1, on the reverse strand, counting down.
GGACTGCCAGCTCGTGCTCACCGCGAGCGAGAAGGTCGACGTCGAGCAGGCGGACCGCGTTCCGCTCATCGTGGTCCCGCACGGGATCGGCTTTCACAAGATCGTGCCCGACGCGGACGGCCCGGGCGACCGGCTGTCCGGCCTGGTCGCGCTGGAGGTGCTGCGCCGGGGTCAGGTGCGCCTTCTGGTCACCCACCCTGACCAAGAGGCGCAACTCGCCGCTGTTTCCCCGGAGACGATAGGACTGACCGCGCTAGGCGGCGACACCAGCTACGACGGCCTCTTAGCGTCCCTGTCGCACCGCGACCGGTATCGCCGCGCGCTCGGCGTCGCCGATCATCAGCGGCTGGTGCTCGCGAGTTCGACCTGGCGCGGGCAGTCGCTGGTCGGCGGCCGTGAGCACCTGCTCGAACGCCTGCTCGGCGAACTGCCCGCGGACGACTACCGGGTCGCCGCCGTGGTCCACCCCAATGTGTGGACCCAGCACGGCGCCGCCGAGGTGCGCCGGATCCTCGACCCCGCCCTGCGCGCCGGGCTGCTGCTCATCGAGCCGACCGCTGGCTGGCACGGCGCTCTGGTCGCCGCCGACGCGGTCGTCGGCGACCACGGCTCGGTCAGCCTCTACGCGGCCGCCATCGGCAAGCCCCTCGTGCTCGGCGCGTTCGGCGCGGACGAGGTCGTGCCCGGCACTCCGCTGGCCGAACTCGGCCGGACCGCGCCCATGCTCGACCACGCCGAGCCGCTGCGCCCACAACTGGACAAGCTGATCGCGACCCACATCCCCCCTGCCGGGCTGGCGGAGCGCCTGTTCGCGCGACCGGGCGAGGCGGCCTGCCTGCTGCGGCGGCTCTGTTACCAGGCCATCGGATTGCCCGAGCCCGCGCACGAGCCGCCGACCCTCGCGATGCCCGAGCCGCGGCCGAAGGTCACGCCGGTGTGGTCTTACCAGGTCGCGGGCAGGGTCACCGCGCCGCGCACTGTCACCCTGGCCCGATTTCCCGCCGCCGTGCGCGCCTACCGCCCCGACCCGCATCCCGAGGAGTCGCGGCACCTCGCTGTCGGCCTTGACGAACGCAACGTGCGGCTGTTCAACGACGCGGCGGTAATCGTCGCCTCTCACGGCCCGGTAGACCTACCGTGGCTCGCAGAGACGCTGGCCCGCTATCCGTTCAGCCGTCTCACCGCAGGCCCCACTCTTACCGGCTGCGCGATAGCGCTACGCGGCGGCGGCAAGCTCCTCGCCGAGGGCGCCGGTGCGGACCCCGCCGCGGTCGGATCGGCCCTCTACACGCTCTGGGTCGCGGGAGAACCCCTCGAAGGCCCGCTCACCGTGCGGATGGGCGCGACCGAGTCCGTGGTCACGGTGTGCCGGGGCTGAGCCGCGCCAGCCTGGCCACCAGGTCGGTGACGTCGGCCCCGCCCTTCTCGTGGATCTCCAGCACCCGCCGAAGCTGCGTCCGCGCGCCGTCCAGCTCCCCCGCGCGCTCCAGCAGGTCGGCCAGCGCCAGCCTGGCCTCGGCCTCGTAGGTGGCCGCCCCGCGCTGCGCAAGCACCTCAGCGGACTTCCCGAGCGCGTCGCGCGCCGCGTCGACCTCCCCGGCGCGCGCCCGCGCCACGCCGAGGCTGAGCAGGGCCCGCGCCGCCATCCTCGGGTCATTCATCTCGGTCAGGGACTCGTGCGCCTCGGTCAGCAGTGGCAGCGCCCCGGCGTGGTCCCCGGCGGCGTCGAGCGCGCGGCCCAAGAAGTAGGTCGCCAGCGCGACGCCCCGCAGTTCGCCCGCGGCCGTGTTGACCTCGATCGCCCGCCGGTAGGCGTCGACGGCGGCGGCCGGGTCTACCCGGTCGAGGTAACGGCCGGTGAACTCCCACACCGACGCGATAAGAACTAGATGCCCGGACTCCCCCGCCAGCTCCCGGGCCGCGCGCAGCTCCTCGCCCGCCCGATCCAGCTCGCCCAGGTCCGTGTAAGCGCGAGAGACCAGGCTGCGCAGCCGCGCCTCCGCGGCCGGATTGCCCGCCAGCCGGGCGGCGACGGCGCCGAGTTCACTCGACTCGATCCAGTCGGCCAGGTAGCCCTGGTTGAGGTACAGCGGCACTAGCGCCTCGGCGAGCTGCCAGGCCAGCTCATGCCAGCCCCGGTCGGCGACGGCGCGCAGCACGTGCAGCAGGTTCGCGCGCTCCCGCACCTGCCACTCCGTCGCCTTTACCGAGCTGCCGTCAAACGGGTCTGTCAGTCCGTCGGTAAGCGCTGTCGGATCGGCTATCCGGAGACGGTTAGCGCCCATGGTGGCCAGGTCGGCGAACACCGCGCGGGGAAGGTAGTGCTCCGCCACCGCGCGGACGACGCTCGCCGCCACTTCGGCGGGTTCGTCCTGGGCCGCGCGCTCGCGGGCGTGCAGGCGCACCAGAGCGTGGAAGCGGAGGCGGTCTCCCTCGACCTCGGTGAGCAGGTTGGCCTCGATGAGCCGCTGCACCGCGTCGTGAACGCCCGCGACGTTCGGGGCGGCGGTTTCGGCGACGTCCCAGGAGATGTCGAGGCAGGGCACGCACCCGAGGCGGCGGTAGACCACGGCCGCTTCGTCGGGCAGATTCCGGTAGACGTTGTCGAACACCGCGGACACCAGTCGCTCACCTCGCCTCGTGAAACCATGCAGCCTGCGGTTCTCGTCCGCCAACGTCCGCGCCAGGTCCCCGATCCGCAGCCGAGGGCTGGCCGCCAGCCGCGCCGCCGCGACCCGGAGCGCGATCGGGAGACCGGCGCACAGGTGGACCAACTCTCCGGCCGCCTCTTGCTCGGCCAGCACTCGCTGCTCACCGCACAGCTCTTGGAGCATCCGCACGCCTGCTTCCGCGTCGAGCGGTTCGAGGTTGACCGGTTCCGCGCCTTCCAGCCACAGGTCGACCAGCCGGTCGTTGCTGGTGACCACGACCGCGCTGCCCGGCGCGTTCGGCACGAACGGCAGCACCTGGGCGGGCTCGGTCACGTCGTCGAGGACGATCAGGCACCGCAGGTTCTCGGTCTTGGTGCGGAACAGCCCCGCCCGCCCGGCGGAGGACGGCGGGATGTGGTCGTTGGCGACGCCGAGACTGCGCAGGCAGTCGGCCAGCGCGTCGCCGACGGCGGTGCCCGACTCCGTGCGCAGGGCGGCGTAGTCCACATAAAACTGACCATCCGGGAACCGGCTCTTGGAAGCGTTGGCCCAGCGCAGGACGGTGGCGGTCTTGCCGACTCCCACGAGCCCGCTGACCACGCCGAGCCAGGGCCCGTCCGCGCCGCGCGCGGTCAGCCGCGCGTCGAGGTCGGCCAGTTCCGTCACCCGGTTCACGAACCGCAGCGGGGACGCGGGGAGCTGTCTCGGCACCGTCCTGCCCGCGCCCGATTCCCTGCCCGCGCCCGACCCGAAGATCACGTCGCCGGTGAGCGAGTTGACTTGCACCACGTTCCCGCCCGCGTCGGACACGATGTTGCGCACGCTCGGCTGCCCGTCGTGCCCCCGCGCGCCGGGCATCTCGCTGGGTATCGCCATCGTCCGCCCCATCCCGTGCGCCCCCGTGATCGAAGGCCACGCTACGCCCCCACGTGTCCGGACCCCGCCGACCTGATCTTCCTCGCAGGCGCGGGCGCGCGTCAACGCCGCGGGCGATGGTATTCGCTTGTCGGCGCGCCGCTATGTCCGGCGGCATATTGCATCGTGCCGTCGGCAATGATCCCGAGATAGTGCCGGAGTTCACCGAGATTCACCGGATCGGGTATGAGTTCGGGGTCTTTGCATCCGTCTGGCTCGCCGATCGCTCCTGTTTATGACAGCCCACCGCGGTCGGGGGTCGGGGTCCGGGCGGCAGCGTGCCCACCCGGCCGCGCGCGGTCGCGGCCACGCGCCCCCGACCTGCGATTTCCCCGCCCAGGCCAGGCGATCCGACCGGGTCTACCGGGGCGGGCGGAGCCGGTGGGCGAACCCCGAAAATGATCATGGTCAGCCGGACTTCCCGTGTTGTGGAAATCGTTTTGTGTCCATCAGGATTCCCGCTATGAATCACTCCAGGCCCGCAATGCCCGGGCTGTGGACTCCGGTGGCGGAGTCGGACCGAATCCCGGTCGAGTTGCGGCGCGAGGGCGCATTCACCCCGTACCCGTTGCGGACGAATCTGGTCTTGTCACCGCGCTCAGTCCGCGTGCTGGCCGACGCGCAGGAGAAGTTGGGGAGGCTGGACGAGGCGGCGCTGCGGCTGTCGCACTCCACGACGCTGGTGCGGCTCACCCAGGTACGGGAGGCGCACCGGTCGGCGGCGGTGGACGGGGTGCCCTCGGCGCTGCGCGAGGTGCTGGCCTCGCAGTTGCCCGGCGTGCGCAGGCGCAACGACCTCGAACCCGGGATCGACCGGTACCTCCGCGCCAGCGACGTCGCGTTCACCGCGCTGCGCCAAGGCGTTCCGATCGACGTGGCGCTGCTGCAGACCGTGGCCGCCGCCTTCGCTGGCGAGGGCCACGCCCCGGAGCGGGTGTGGCGCACCGAGCACACCGCGATCGGCGCGGCCAGCGTCGGCGAGGTGCTGGTGGCCACGCCCCCGGGCGCGGCGGCGCGGGCGGGCCTGGAGCAGTTGGTGACCTGGGCGGCCGAGGACGACTACCTGCAGATCGTCGGGCGGATGGCGCTGGCGCTGTACCAGCTGGAGGTGCTGCGCCCGTTCGGCTTCGGCAACGGGCACATCGCCCGGCTGTTCATCGCGATGCAGTTGGCCAGGGCCGGGCTGGTGCGCGACCACCTACTGCCCATCTCGGAGGTGATCGACAGCCGCAGCACCGAGTACTGGTCGCACATCCGCCGCATCGCCGACACCGGCGACATCGAGCCGTGGCTGGTGTTCATCGGCGAGGCGATCATCACCGTCTGCGAGGCCGAAGTCCGGCTGATCAAAACGTTGGAAGACCTGCGCAAACACCTGGTCCAAACCCTGCCCAAACGCTGCACCGGCGTCATCCGCGACGTCACCGCGGGCCTGATCGACAGCCCGGTGACCAACCCCGGCGCGATCGCCGACCGCTACGGCATCTCCATCTCGAAGGCGCACGACATCACCAACCGGCTGATGGCCGCCAAGGTGATCACCCCCCTGGACGACAAGACCTACGGCCGCGCATTCGTCTGCGAAGCCGTGCTACGCCACCTCACCCCCGGCGAGGCCCTGGCCCCGGACTCCGACGCCGCCATCACCTCCGGCGCCAGTTAGCCCTGACCGTCTTCCGGTCAGCCCCCGTCGGACAGGTCCCAGTCGGCGCCCCGCACCCGCTCAGCGCCCTCCACCCAGGGAACCCAACCCAACCCGCGAGCACGCTCAACCGAACGCTGCGGACCCAGCCACCATCAATCCTGCTCGGGCAGATCCCCTCCGCGCGCAACAACACCCACACCCGCTCAGCGAACTCATCACCGACATCCACGGCCAACGCCACCGCACGACGAAAACCACGCCGGGTCCCGCCTCGGCACCCGCCCAGCGCACCCGACCTAACCCGCAAGCGCACTCGACCGAAACCGCGGACCCAGCCACCCATCAGTCCTCATCGGGCAAGTCCCCATCCGCGCCCAACAACACCCGCACCCACTCAGCGAACCCGTGATCGACATCAACGGCCACGCCAGCGCACCGTGAAAATCACGCCGGGCCCCCGCCTCAGCGCCATCCTCCCAACGAACCCGACCCAACCCGCGAACACGCTCAACCAAACACCGCGGACCCAACCACCCCTCAATCCTCGTCAGGCAGATCCCCATCCGCGCGCAACAGCACCCGCACCCGCTCAGCGAACTCGTCATCAACGTCAACGGCCAACGCCAGCGCACGGTGAAAATCACGCCGGGCCCCCGCCTCGGCGCCATCAGCCCAGCGCACCCGCCCGAGTCGCACCAGCACGCGGGCCTGCTCGACCGGGCGCGGCGCGGTCAACCGCGCGTACGCCTGCTCCGCCTGCCCCAGGTAGTCGATCGCCGACGCCGACCGCCCGCCGCGGGCCATCAGCTCGCCGAGCCGGGCCAGGGTGCGCGCGACGTCGAGGTCGCGCTCGCGGCCGCGGTGCTCGCCCAGCATCTCGAACGCCACGTCCAGCGCGCGGTGCAGCCTGCCCCACCGCACGTACAGGTCGATCAGCGACTCCATCGCCGCCACCATCCGCGCCTCGTCCCGGCACGCCCGCCACAGCGCCACCGCGCGCACCCACTGCCGCTGCGCGGTGTCCAGGTCGTCGACGTCGGTCGCCACTACGGCCGACCGCTCCACCAGCCCCGCCAACGCCACCGCGTTCTCCCACTCCAACGCCGCGGCCTCCCCAGTCGAGGCGAGCTCCCGCCGCCACCCCGAGTCGTCCTGCAGGGCCGAGCGCTCCGCGGTGCTCGACCACAGCCGCCGCGCCAGTTCGCACGCCAGCGCGTGCAGGCCGTGCTCCCGCCCCGCCCGCACCCCCGCCAGCAGCAGCCCCCGGTGCTCCAGCAGCACCCCCGCGTCGTCCTCGCCCCCCACCTCGACCCCGGCGGCCGACACGAGCCGAGCCAGGAAGCGCCGCTGCCCACGATCACCGGCCGGATCAGCCAGCCCCACCGCCTCCCCCTCCGGCAGCCCCGTGATCGCCGCCACCGCCCACACCGGAGCAGGAACGTCCCCCACCCCCAACGCCGAACACACCTCGACCACCCTCGACCGGGTCCACCCGCTGCTCACCCGCCACCTCCCCCGGCCAGCCATCGAGCGATCCCGCACCCCCGCCGTCGCCGCGTCGAATCCCAGCGCCCCACATCCATCTTGGGTGACGACCAGCAGGGGGAACCACGCCCGCACCCCCCGATTCACCCAGAAGAACCCCACCATCCCCCGAACCGGACTCCCAGACCGACAGGCAGTCGTTCCCCCAAATCACCCGAAGTGATGGCACCCATTGACACACCACTGCCCCCTGGGTCACACGCCATGCGTCACCCGCCTGCCATCGTTCGGAGGGCACGATGAGGCCACTGTCCTCCGCGTTGCCGGGAGCGATCCTGGTAGCAGGCTCCGCAACGCATCCGATCACGCCAACCTCGACTCATCGCCGGTTCCGCCGGGTCGAAGGACGCAGGCGACCTTGACGCATCCGCGGCCAATCGGAACCAACCGGCCGCACGCGCGGAGGTTGGCGGTAACCACCCACGTCGCTCCCTCGCCCAGCTTGACCTTGTCTTATTCCAGCGCATCCAACGGATAGTTGTCCAGTAACACACGTACCGCTTTGGTTACTTGAGCGACCGTGTTGAGTTTTCGTATTTTCCGAAGAGAATCCTTGCCGACATACAACCAAAAACTCGATTAGTTCTGCTCGGTGAGCCGGTTTGTGAGATCGTCCAGGCAGGTGCCGAGTTCTTGCGGGCTCGCCAGGTCGTAATGAACATGGTCGATGACGCCAGCCGCGAGGTCCCCGGCGACGAGTTCGGCTTCGCTGCTGGTCCACACGATGAGCTGACCTACCAGCTCGCCGGTCTCGCAGTCGACCCACGCGGCGGATTTGTCGCGCTCGGGGCCGAACGTGAGCCGCCACCGGATTCCCGCGCTTTCCCACCGCGGCGCGTATGCGCGCACGGCGGCAGCGAACTGGGCGAGGTCGAGTTCGATCACGCCGGTGATGCTATGCGGCTGTGGTGGGTCTCCGGTGCCCGGTAGGAGGTGTTGGCGCGCGGCATCGGGAACAGGACATCGCGGCGGCGTCGAGCCAACAGATCAGGGCAGCATGGCATTTCTTGCCCTCAGCCCGTTTTCAGTCGCGGGTGACCGGGGCGATGCAGGCCAGGCGTAGGCGGGCAGATGACCGGAGGACTTGAACGCCGAGGCGTCGCCGATTTCAGCAGGATGCGGGCGGCCGTGTCCTATTCAACGCTCGCCACCACGAACGGATGAGCTTGCGAAGCTCTGTTTCCACATCCTCTTTCTGAATTTTTACGGCAAGCACGCATTTCACCATTCGAGCGGCTATCTCGAACACCGGAGACGCCGACTCCTGCTCATCAAATCCGGCCCGGTCGACGCGCAATTGACCGGCGGGCAAATCAGCCGAGCAGGAAGAATCATCTAATAAACCATGTAGCACCGCCTGCGCGAACTCTTCGGGAAGTCCCGCGATGAAGGGACGCCCGCGATGCCGTAGCCGAGAAGGGAACAGTGTTGCCGACCCAGACTCCACGAGGGCCCGACAGCCGTCCGCGACCTGCACCTCGAACTCCGTTTCACCACCGGTCCCGCCCACGAACTCCCCTCCCAACACGGCGGCCGGGGCATGTCCGCCATGCCTGCGTTGAATCTCCACTACTGTGCGCACCGACACAGCCGGACCCCGCCTGCCATCAGCTGACCGTGCCGCGTAAAGGCGGTTCACCGCACGGTACCGCGCGCGCTCGTCATCGCCATCAACCGCTACGAGTCTGCCGCCAATCTCAATTCTTATCACCGCGTGCCCAATCCATGTGTGCGGCCCCGGGTCCAGCGCGCCTGGCCCGGTCGACCGCTGGGGAGTTGTCCATGACAGGTCAGGATGTTCATCGCCGCCGATCCGTCGTGAGAATGCCGAGGTCTTCCGAACGGCGCGGACAGCCTCAACTATCTGTTTAGCCGCGGACCGCTCCCCGCTTGCCCAGATTCTGACCGGAGTCACCACAGTTGGCACCAACCGCAGCAACGTCTTGTCCGCTGCCCAAGATCATGCTCCATGCCAAGAGACCTAGGTGAGACCCTCTTAGCCCTCGATCGTGGGGACGCAGGGAGAGAGAAACGGATCGGTTCGCCGGGTGATCAGATCGCGGGCGAGGACCTGGACATTGAACTCGTTCGGCCCGGGTGGGGTTTGCGCCCCATCGTCCCGCAGTCGTCCTCATCAGTCGTCTCAGAGAGACTGAACCAGCCATGAAACTCGTACACTCATCTTCCCAGCTGCTCTATATCGATCGTGACTACCGCGCCGGTTCTGACTGTGCCGCTCCAGCCCGGGAGAAGCGCACGCCGTCGCCCAAGGGGCCAAGGCGGAGTAGGGCTATGTCGCGGGGATAGTTCTGGTGCAGGCGCCAAGGGGTGGCGGGGCCCTGTTTGGGGAGGCGGTGGCGGGCGCGTTCGACGTAGCCGGAGGTGAGGTCCAGGAACGGTTCCCTTGGCAGGGCGGGGTCTGGGGCCAGTGGGGTGCACTGGTCCAGACCGTTTTTGGCCATGTGGTTGAGCAGGCGGCAGACGTAGTGGGCGACCAGGTCCGCTTTGAGGGTCCACGACGCGTTGGTGTAGCCCATGGTCAGGACTAGGTTGGGGACGCCGCTGAGCATCATTCCCTTGTATGCCACGGTGTCGGCCGGGTCGATTGGGTGGCCGTCCACGGTGAGCGTGATGCCGCCCATCATGAGCAGTTCGAGGCCGGTGGCGGTGACGATCACGTCGGCGGGGAGGTGGTCGCCGGAGGTGAGGGCTATGCCGGTCTCGGTGAAGGTCTTGATGGTGTCGGTGACGACCGACGCCTGGCCCTTGCGCACGGCGCGGAACAGGTCGCCGTCGGGGACGAAGCACAGGCGCTGGTCCCACGGGTCGTAGGCGGGGCGGAAGTGGGTGTCCACGTCGTAGCCCGCGGGGAGCCTGCGGACGGCGTCGCGGCGGAGCAGGCCGCGGACCAGGTCCGGTTTGCGCCTGCTGAGCTGGAACAGCAGCGTGGCCAGCAGCACGTTCTTCCACCGCACCAACGGATACGCGACCTTCGCGGGCAGCCGCTCGCGCACCCAGTCGGCGATCGGGTCGCGGGAGCCGAGGGTGAGCACGTAGCTCGGGGAGCGTTGCAGCATGGTCACGTGCTCGGCTTTGCCCGCCATCGCGGGGACCAGGGTGACCGCGGTGGCGCCGCTGCCGATGACCACGACCCGCTTGCCGGTCCAGTCCAGCTCCTCCGGCCAGTGCTGCGGGTGGACGATCGGGCCCGCGAAGCGGTCGGCGCCGGGGAACTCCGGGGTGTAGCCCTGGTCGTAGCGGTAGTAGCCGGTGCACAGGTAGAGGAAGGCGCAGGTCATCCGCACGGTTTCCGCGCCGCGTTCCACGGTGACCGTCCACAGTGCCCGTTCGCTCGACCATGCGGCCGCGACGACCCGGTGCTGGAAGCGGATCTTCTCGGCGACGCCGTGCTCGGCGGCCACCTCGTTGATGTACTCCCGGATCGCCGCGCCGTCGGCGATGGCCTTGGCCTGGGTCCACGGGCGGAACGAGTAGCCGAGGGTGAACATGTCCGAGTCCGAGCGGATGCCCGGGTAGCGGAACAGGTCCCATGTGCCGCCTGCCGCGGCGCGCGCCTCCAGGATCGCCAGCGACTTGCCGGGGCACTTGCGGCGCAGGTGGCAGGCCGCGCCGACGCCGGACAGCCCGGCCCCCACGATCAGGACGTCAACGTGCTCGGCAGCCATGCGGGTTCCCTCCAGAGCGAGCGCCACCGGAACCTACCAACCAGTCGGTCCAGCGGAAAGGGTCAGGCTGGCTCGGTGAACCAGTCGAACGGCCGCGAGCCGCGGAACTGGATCGTCGGCAGCACGAACGGCGTGAACGCCAGGCCGAGCGGGTTGCCCTGGGCCAGCAGGGCGATGCGCGCGTGCCGCACGGCCGACCCGATCGGCAGGCCCTGGGCGAGGAAGCCGCGCAGGCAGTCCTCGGCGAACGCGGCCGCGGTCTCCTCGAACACGGTGACGTCCGCGCCGACCACCCCGCACGCCTCGGCGTCCTGGACGAAGTAGCCGACGAAGTCGAGCACGGCCTCCGGGGTCAGGCCGGGCGCGCGGCAGGCGTTGAGGAACACCAACGGCCGCCGTGTGGGCCAGCTGATCCGGCTCTGGTAGAGCGTGTCGGGGGTGATGACCGCGCCGCTGCTCACCCGCAGGTACGGCACGTGCTGCTCCACGCCGCCGCGACAGTGGAAGTAGACGACGTCGGGCTCCCCGGACCGCAGGTCGCGCAGCACGTCGTCGGCGTCCTCCGACAGCGCCACCCGGGCGAGCTTGCCCAGGGCGGCCTCGTGCTCGTGGATCTGCGGGAAGTCCCGGTTGACGCCGCCGACGAGGTCGACCCCGCCGCCGCCGAGTTCGTCGGGCAGCCCGGCCGCGGACCCGACCGACACCGGCAGGCCCAGCGCGTGCCGGTAGCCCCAGAACCCGCCGGGGCACACCACGACCGGGTCGGGCGCGACCGCTTGCGCGCACTCGCCGCGGAAGCAGTCGGCCGCGGCGACCGTGCCCTGGCGCACGGCCCGGTCGAAGTCCGCGCACAGCCGCAGCAGCGGCGCGTCGGTGTCGAGCGGGTAGTCGTACAGCAGCGCGGCGGGCAACACGTGCCGCGCGCCTTCGCGCAGGGCGATCTGGACGTAGCCGGGGCGGGCGAGGGCGGAGCGCACCGGCTCGGCCAGGTCGGGGGCCTTGCCGGTCGAGCCGAGGCCGCGGGTGAGCAGGTGGTGCAGCCGGTGCCCGGCGACCGCGAGACCGGCGAGGTCGTCGGCGAGCCGCGAGTACGACGGCGGGGTCGCGTACCGGTAGGCCAGCCCGTCGCGCCACGGGCCGTCCGCGCCCCAGGCCACCCGGTGCAGCGCGGCGCGGGCGTGGCCGATCTGCGCGCTCAGCGGCCCGTCGCCGACTCCTGCCTGCGCCCGCAGCAGCCGCGTGCCGTCGTCGGCGAAGACCCGCAGCGCGTGCGTGCCGGAGCCGTCGTCGTCCAGTTGCAGGCTCGCGGCGTATCTCGGTGCGGTGGACTCCGCCAGCGACACGGCGGGGTCGGCGACCCGGAAGTCCAGCACGGACCGCAGCGCCCCGGACAGCGGGGTCGGCTTCGCGGCCACCACGACCTCGATCAGCCGGGACTGCAACAGGAGCTGGTTCCAGTACACGTTGCAGCGCATCCGGGCGGCGCCGCGGCGGGCGGGCATCCGGACCGGGAAGGCGAGCCGGTCGGCCCACCAGCGCTTCTCGGCGAACTGGAATGGCTGGTGCAGCACCACGGCGCCGCTGTCGTGCAGCCGGAGCTGGCCGATGGTCGCGCCGTCGCGCAACTCGATCTCGCCAGGGTAGTCGAACAGCACGACGGTGACGGTCGCGTCCGGGGGCAGCTCGCCGGGCTGCGGCGGGCGCTGGGCGCCGTCGGTGTCGGCGGGGCCGATGGTGAGCCAGAACAGGTATTCCTGGCCGCTGGTCAGCGTCGTGTTCGGGTCGAGCAGCCGCGGCATCGCGCTGCGGTCGGCGAACCCGGTGCTCACCACCTGCTCCCCCGGGTCGGCGCGGCGCACCGGGATCGGCGCGCTGACCTCGGCGGCGGTCTCCGGCGGAACGTCATCGACGGGCCTGCGGCGACGCCGGTGCGCGGGCTCCTCGTGAACCGCCCCGCCCTCGTCGAAGACCGCCTGCTCGCCGAAGACGGCCCGTTCGGCGAAGGACGCGCTTTCCTCGAAGTCGGGAAGCACGAACTCGCCGCTCCCCGGCCCGCTGTCGGGAACGGGCACCGCCCCGGCAGGCCCGCCCGGTCGGCGCACGGCGGCTTCGAGAACGCCCCGGACCAGGTCGACGGGCGGCTGCGGGCCAGTCTGCGCGAGCAGCGAGCGCACCCGCCCCCGATCCGCCTGCTCGGACAGCCGGGCCGCCGCGGCCAGCCGCCGGTCAGCGGTGCGCCGGTCCCCGTGCTCCAGAGCCGTCACGGCGTGCCGCAGGGCGTCGACCAGGCTCGTCTCCAGCAGCCGCGGGATCATCACCCGCCTGCCCCAGGCCGCCGGGTCCGCCGAGTCGGCCAACCGCCAGCGCACAAGGTCGACGGCCAGGTCATGGCCGTCGGCGGCGGACAACCGCACGTCGAGTTCGGCGTCGCCAGGAGCGGGCAGGTCGAGCCGGACCAGAAACTCGTCCATACCGGACGCCGTCCACGCGGGCCCGTCGTGCTCCCCGCGCGGCCGCCACGCCGGATCGATGACCGGACGCACCCGCCGCACCGACACCCGAGTGGCCGGGTCACCGGGCCGCAGCCGCAACCGCAGCGCCTCCCCCAAGTGCCCCTCCAGGGAGAACACCGTGACCAGCGCGTGCGCCCGCCTGCCATGCCGAGGCAGGACGACATCGTGCACGACGCTCAGCCGGGGCGGCAGTCCACCCGGGTCGTCTTCGGTCATCGGCATCCCGCCCGCTCACACCTTTCGACCAGCGAAAAGATCGTCGTCTCGGTGTCGCCGGTCCAAAATGCTCCGTTACACGGGAGCCTAGCCGCACTTCATCGGGTCGGAAGGCCGATCGCGGCGGCGATCATCGGGCGCAGGCTGCGACTGAACTCCAGGTTGAGGTGGTTCGCGTCGTAGTAGACGACGACATCGCCGACGACCCCGTAGCACTGGCGCTGGTCGCAGAAGTAGTCCGTGAGGTCGATGTAGGTCACGCCCGGGTTGTCGGTCGCCTCGGCGGCGGCGCCCAGCGGGTCCGGCGGCTGCGCGACGGCCCGGTCGACCGCGCAGGCCACCGGGTCCTCGGGGTTGAGGGCGACGCAGTCCGCCGCCCGGACCTCGCCGTTGAGCGGCGGGTCGCCGAGCACGTGGACCTGGGCCCCCGCGTCGGTCCAGCGCCGCCAGTACGGCTCAAGGCCGTCGCGGTAGTGCTGCTCCTGGGTGCGGGCGGTCTTGTCGCGGGCGGGCTGCTTGCGCGCGTAGAACGAGGTGAACACCCGGTCGGGCCGGTCCTTGGCGATCTCCTCGGCCATCATGGCGGTCCAGTCGGTGCACCGCTTCGCGTCCGCGGGCGACGCCGACCCGTTGAACCCGACGAAGGGGATCTTGGCGAACGGGCAGCCGCCGAGGTAGCTGAGCTTGAGCACCCACCGGTTTTCCCGGGCCAGGTCGAGCAGCGGCCCCTGCCACTGCTGGGCATGCGAGTCGCCGACGAGCCAGACGACGGCGGGTGATGGCGCGCCGCCGCTGTAGTCGCACACCTTCGTGGTCTTGCGGTCCCCGGCGAGGTAGATGTCCAGATCCTCGCCGCACTCCGGCGGCGGCACGAAGTACTCATTGGCCGGTCCCATGTGCACGACCTTCGCCGGGCCGAACGGGTCGGCGCAGCCGCTGCCGGGAGCCAGCGCGGCTGCCCCGTGGCACGGGTCGGCGGCCGTGGCGCGCGCCTCCCGGGCGGCTTGGGCGACATGTCGGTCGTAGGTCCAGGTGAGCCCGCCCGCGACCAGGGCGATCGCGGCCATCCCGGCGACCATGGCCGCGAACGTGGCCGGGGTGCTGTTCGCCAGCGGCGCCCAGGTCATGCCGCGGTCCTCGACCAGCCGCTTGGACAGCCAGGCCAGCGCCACCGCGGCCACCAGCACCCCGACCCGGTGCGCGAAGGTCAGCGTGCCGTCGTCCAAGAGGTCGGCAAGGGCGTACGGGGCGAGCACGATCAGCGGCCAGTGCCATAGGTAGAGCGAGTAGCTGATGTTCCCGAGGAACTGCACCGGCGCGGACGAGGTCACCGCGGTGTGCCACTGCCGTTCGCCGGTGGCGCCCGCGACGATCACCAGGCCCGTGCCGACGGTGGGCACGAGCGCGAGCAGGCCCGGGAAGGCGGTGTGGTGGTCGAACAGCACAGCCGAGCCGACGATCAGCGCCAAGCCCGCTGCGGCCGCGACCCCGGCGGCGACCCTGGGCAGCGCGAGCCGCGCCCCGGCCAGCGCGATCAGGGCGCCGATGGCGAACTCCCACACCCGGCCCGGGGTGACGAAGTACGCCTGGCTCTTGGAGACCTCGGTGAAGTACACGCAGAAGGCGAGTGAGGCCGCACCCACGGCGAGGATGCCCACCATCTGCGCCCGCCTGCCGCGGATCTTGAACAACAGCAGCAACAGCAGCGGCCAGAGCAGGTAGAACTGCTCTTCGACCGACAGCGACCAGTAGTGCTGGGCGAGGCTCGCGGCGGCCGTCAGCGCCGAGTAGTCGACCGAGTTGACCGCGAGCAGCCAGTTCTCGCAGTACAGCGCGGCGGCCAGCGCCTCATGGGCGTTGGCCTGCCACTGCGGGTACGGGAGCAGGAAATACGCCGCGGCCAGGCTCGCGAGCAGCACCAGGAACGCCGCGGGCAGCAGCCGCCGAACCCGGCGGGCGTAGAACCGGCCGAGGCGGACCCGGCCGGTGCGCAGGATCTCCCGGTCAAGGTGGGAGCTGATGAGGAACCCGGAGATGACGAAGAAGACGTCCACGCCCACGTAGCCGCCGGTGAGCCCGGTTGGCCACAGGTGGTTCACCACGACCGCGAGAACCGCGACCGCGCGCAGCGCCTGGATGTCGGGTCGGAACCCGTTCGGGGTGCGGGAGGTGGCATCCGGCGGCGACTGTGCCCGGACTTGCGTAGCCATCTCCACTATTGGTCATCCCCCACAAGCGCGAAGCAAGGTCGGGGAAGTGTACGAGACGGCTCCGCACCGGAAAGGGGGCCTCACCCTGGCACTGTGGCCCCGGTCACTAGCGCGTCGGCAGGAGGAGCGTCGGACGTGATCGCGGGGGTGATCGTCGGGGTGATGCCGCCCGCGGCGGCCAGCGCGCGGTGTAGGGCCAGCTCAGCGGTCCGCCCCTCCGTCAGGAGAATGCCGGTGCAGCCCCGCTGGTCACCCAGGTGCTGGATCTGCGCGCCCACTTCCGCGGTGGGGTACCACTCGGGGGTCCCAGGGAAGGTGGGCAGCCGGTCGAGGCCGGTCCACCCGGTCAGGGTTCCCGGCTGGTTCGGGTAGACCAAGACGAACGCGACGGCCGGGCCGGTGCCGAGGGGGGCGTCGAGCAGCGCGGGCGGCTCTCCGAGTGCCATCGACACCATCGCGGTGTAGACGTTGGTGTCCAGTGACCGGCACAGCGCCTCGCCGACCAGCGCGCCGCCGATTCGCGCGTTGATTTCGACTACCTCGGGGCCGTCGGCCGTGAGTACGAACTCGGTGTGTGCGAAACCCTGCGCGTGTCCGGCCGCGGCGAGCACCCGGGTGATCCACTTTTCCAGGTCCGCGGTGTCAGCGGTGGGGAAGGCCACGGGGAACGCGGCGGCTTCTTCGCGGCGGGTTGGTTCCGGGGAGAGTTGGCGGCTGAGCACGCCCAGCAGGCGGGTGCGGCCCTGCCAGGTCACGGTTTCGGCGCTGTAGAGCGGGCCCGCGAAGAACGGCTCGGCGATGAGGTGGCCCTTGAGCGGGGTGCGGGCGGCCTCCCGCCGGACGCGGTCGAGCTCGTCGGGGTCGCGGACTAGCCAGACCGCGCGGGACGACGTGCCCGCGGAGTCCTTGACGATGAACGGGAATCCGACCGTGTCGGCCGCGGCGCCGATTCCGTCCGCCGACACGGCCATGGCCGGGGCGCGGCTGAGGCCGTCCGCGTGCAGGGCCGCGCGCACCACGCCCTTGTCCCGCAGCCCGCGCACCGCGGCGACGTCCGGGCCGGGCAGGCCCAGGCGGGCGGTGATCTCCGCGCCGGGCAGCGCCCAGGTGTCGGTGGAGCTGATCACGCCCGCCAGGTCCGCCACCGCGCGCAGCGCCGCCTCGCAGGCGGCGATGTCGGTGGTGTCGATGTCGATCACGTCGATCCGGTCCGGGGGCAGGGCGGCCAGTTCGTGGGCGTAGATCGACCGGTCGCCGGTCAGCAGGCACAGGCGGTGCCCGGCGTCCTCGGCGGCGTCGGCCAGCCTGCCCAGGCCGAAGGTGAGGGCTTCCAGCAGTGCGACGGTCACGACGCCCATCCTTCCCGCTGGGCTTCCCGGTGGTGCTGGGTGGGGATGAGGACCGGGCCGCCGTAGTCGCGGCGCGCCCAGTGCATCGCCGACCAGGGCGGCGCCAGCTCGTCCAGCGAGTCGATCTCGACCGGGGCCAGCCGGGCCGGGTCGAGCGCTTCGCGGTGGCGGGCGAAGACGCGCTCAGTGTAGCGGTGGCCGGTGTCCGCGCCGATCACCAGGTGGGTGCGCTCCGGGCGGCGGCGGGCCTCCCACGCCGCGACCAAGTGGGCGGCCCCGGTGGACAGCCCGGCGAAGACGGCGTGCTCGCGCAGCAGGCCGACCGTGCCCGCCATGGCGTGCCGGAAGTCGAGCCAGTGCACGTCGTCGTAGAGGTCGTGGTGGACGTTGTCGAACGGGATGGCGCTGCCGATGCCCGCGATGATGGCGTCCGGGTCGGTGAACCGGTCACTGCCGAAGGTGACGCTGCCGAAGGGCTGCACCCCGACCAGCCGCACGTCCGGGTCATCCGCCCGCAGCGCCTCGACCAGGCCGCCGGTGGACGCCCCGGTGCCGACGCTGCCCACCACGGTCAGCGGCCCCGCGCCGAGCGCGGCGCGGGCCAGCTCGGCCAGTTCCGCGTAGCCGAGGTAGTGCACCGGGTCGTGGTACTGGCGCATCCAGTGCATCGTCGGGTCGCGGTCGAGCAGCTCGCGCACCCGCTCGACCCGGCGCCGCTGGTCCAGGCGCAGGTCGGCCGAGGGCGGCATCTGGTCGACGGTGGCGCCGAGGATTTCCAGCTGCGCGCGCATTGTGGCGTCCACTGTGGTCGACGCGACGATGTGGCAGCGTAAACCGTAGCGGTGGCAGGCCATCGCGAGCGCCAGCGCGTAGATGCCACTGGAACTGTCCACAAGAGTCTGTCCAGTGTGGACGGTTCCGTTGGCGATCAGCGAGCGCACCGCGCCGAGCGTCGCGTAGACCTTGAGGGTCTCGAACCGCGCGAGAACCACGTTGTGCGACAGGCGGATCAGGCTGGGCGCCTTGATGGCGTCGGTGATGTGGGCGTGCACCACCGCGCCGGTCGCGGGTGCCACCGCGCTCACCGGCCGAGGGAGCGCAGGTAGGCGGCGAGGCTTTCCGCGCCTTGAACGTTGCGGGGCCCGCTGACCATGTCGCCGTAGGAGATGACGTGGAAGCGGTTGTCCCGCACCGCCGGGCTGGACG
Source organism: Actinokineospora sp. NPDC051303 (assembly GCF_055586285.1). Classification (NCBI taxonomy): domain Bacteria; kingdom Bacillati; phylum Actinomycetota; class Actinomycetes; order Pseudonocardiales; family Pseudonocardiaceae; genus Actinokineospora; species Actinokineospora sp. NPDC051303. The sequence continues at coordinate 139,548 of NZ_JBVJIN010000004.1, read as the reverse complement.
CCAGGGCCGGATTCGCCTTCAGGTAGGCGATCTTGTCCGCGGCGGGCTGGTCGGCGTAGTCGACCACGATGATCACCTCGGGCTCGGTCTTGACCACGGCCTCCCAGCCGACCGCGCCCCAGCCGTCCTCCAGGGTGTTGAACACGTTGACGCCCCCGGCCGCGGCGATGACGTCGTTGGGCGCGGCGTGGCGGCCCGCGGTGAACGCCTGGTCGGTGCCGGAGTCGTAGACGAACACCCGCACCGGCGGCTTGTCTTTGGGCGCGCCAGCGCGCACGGTGTCCATCCGGCCGCGCAGCTCGGCGACCAGTTCCTCGGCGCGCTTCTGCACCCCGAAAATCTGCCCGAGGTTCGTCAGGTCCGTGTAGAGCGCCTCCATCGGCGTCACGTCGGCCTGCGACTTGGGGTAGTCCCAGCAGGTCTCGGTGTGCAGGTAGCTGCGGATGCCGACCTGCTCAAGCAGGGTCGGGGTGATGCCGCGCTCCTCGCTGAACCCGGAGTTCCAGCCCGCGATGACCCAGTCGGCCTTGGCGTCGACCAGGATCTCCCGGGTGACCCGCTTGGTGCCCAGCCGCTCGACCTTGGCGTAGTCGTCCTTCCACGGGGAGCCCGCGATGGACGGGTCGCCCAGGGAGTTCATGACGTAGCCGCGCATCCGGCCAGCCAGGCCGAGGGAGAACATCTTCTCCACGCCGGACACGTCGTAGGCGACCGGCCGCAGCGGGACGGGGTAGGTGACCTGCGCCCCGCAGTTGGTCACCGTCGCCTCGGCCGGAGTGCTCGCGCCCGGGGCGGCGGGCTGGACCTGGGCTCCGCAGGCGGCAAGCAGCAGCGCGGTAGACGCCAACAGCGCGGCGCGGGTCCGTGTTCTGTGCGGCAGAGTCGGCGAAATCATGGTGCGATCCCCTCGGGGGTGGTGTCGGCGGTGGACCGATCAGTCCCATTAGGACTGTGGGCGGGCATGTCGTAGAGCAGTTGAAGAACACCGGTGCGCGGATGGGTGACGGCCGTGGCGTCGACTCCGAACACCGAGCGCACCAGCTCGGTGGTGAGCACTTCGGCGGGCGGGCCGCAGGCGACCAGCGCGCCCGAGCGCAGCACCGCGATCCGGTCGCAGGTGGCCGCGGCCAGGTTGAGGTCGTGCAGCGCGACCAGCACCGTGAGCCCGCAGCGGCGCAGGAACCCGAGCAGCTCGATCTGGTGGCGCACGTCGAGGTGGTTGGTCGGCTCGTCGAGCACCAGCACCGCGGGCTCCTGCACCAGCGCCCTGGCCATCAGCACCCGCTGCCGCTCGCCGCCGGAGAGGGTGAGCACGCTGCGGGTGGCCAGGTGGGTGATATCCATGCGGCGCAACGCTTCCCGGCACAGCTCGCGCTCGCGGCCGGTGAGCCGCGCGGAGCCGTTCTGGTGCGGGTAGCGGCCGAGCGCGACGATTTCTTCGACGGTGAAGTCCAGTTCGGCGCGGCTGTCCTGGGTGAGCGCGGCGATGCGCCGGGCGGTATCGCGGATGCTTTGCGCGGACAGGGCTTCCCCGTCGAGCAGCACCGCCCCCGCGGTGGGCCGCATGGCCCGGTAGACGCAGCGCAGCGCGGTCGACTTGCCGCTGCCGTTGGGGCCGAGCAGGCCGAGGACTTCCCCGCCGCCGACGTCCAGACTCAGCTCGCGGATCAGCGTCGTGCCCGCGACCTCGACGGAGATCCCGCGCAGGGACACCGGAAGGGCGGACATCAGCGGCCCCCGAACGCGTAGCCGCGGCGGCGCATCACCACGAGGAACACCGGCACGCCGATCAGCGCGGTGATCACGCCGAGCGGCAGTTCCTCCGGCGGGACCAGGGTGCGGGCCAGCACGTCCACCCAGACCAGGAACACCGCCCCGGCCAGCGGGGCCACGGCCAGCACCCGGCGGTGCCCGGAGCCGACCATCATCCGCACCACGTGCGGCAGCACCAAGCCGACGAAGCCGATGGAGCCGCTGACCGCGACCAGCAGGCCGGTCACCACGGCGGTGAGCGCGAACAGCCACCGCCGCAGGCCCGCGGCGTCAATGCCCAGGCTCGCCGCGGTTTCGTCGCCAAGGGAGAGCACGTCCATCGCGGTCCCGAGGTACATCAGCACGATCACCGCGATGATCACCCCGATCAGCGCCATCGGCAGCGACGCCCAGGTGGCCGCGCCGAGGCTGCCGAGCAGCCAGAACAGCACCGTCTGCGCGGCCTGCCCGTTGGGCGAGAGGAAGACCAGCACGCTCATCAGCGCCTGGAAGGCGTAGGCGAGGGCGACCCCGGTGAGCACGAGCCGCAGCGGGGTCAGCCCCATCGCGCTGCGCGCGGCGAAATAGACCAGCACCGTCGCCACCAGCGCGCCGAGGAACGCCGCGACCGACAGCGCGAGCACGCCGAGCCCGGCGAACAAGCCGAACACGACCACCGCCGCCGCCCCGACGGACGCGCCGGAGGAGATGCCCAGCACGAACGGGTCGGCCAGGGCGTTGCGGACCAGCGCCTGCACAGCGACGCCGATCACCGCGAGCCCGGCGCCCACCACGGCGGCCAGCAGCACCCGGGGCGTGCGGACCTCCCAGACGATCGAGTAGCCGGTGACCTCGTCGGCGCGGATCTCGCCGCCGGTCAGCGCCTTGCCCAGGAAGCGCAGGACGTCGCCGAGCGGCACCACGGTCGGCCCGAGCGCGACGCCCGCCGCGACCGACAGCGCCAGCGCCACGGTGAGCCCGATCAGCGGCAGCACCAGGCTGCCCGCGCGGCGGCCCGCGCCCTCGACTTCGGCGAACAGTCTGAGGTCTGGGCTGGTCACCGATGTCACCGATGTCTCAGTCCTCATCGGACCCCCGGACACCGCGCACGATCAGCCGACGCGCCTTGTTGTCATACGGAGAGCCGTCGAAGTCGCCGAAGCACTCCACGCCGGTGAACCCGACCGACTCGAACAGCGCGCGCAACTCGGCGGCGCTGTAGAGGAACGACAGGATCGACGCGTGCCGCACGGTGTCGCCGCGCACCAGCGTCCAGTCGGTGCGCAGGCGGGTCCAGTCGTCGAGGATTGTGTCGCGCATGAACACCGTGCCGTCCTCGGTGTCCACGGCCTGCGGGCGGCCCACCCAGCTCGCCAGGACCTCCTTGCCGAGCACGTCGATCAGTAGCGTGCCGCCGGGCGCCAGGCTGGTGAAGGCGTTGCGCAGCACCGTCAGGTTGTCGCCGGGGTCGGTGAAGTAGCCAAAGGAGGTGTACATGTTGATGATCAGGTCGTAGCGGTCCGGCTCGACGTGCTCGCGCATGTCCGCCTGGACGAACCGCGCGCTCACCCCTGCCCGTGCGCAGGTCTCGCGTGCCCGGGCCAGCATCGCCGCGCTGAGATCCACTCCGGTCACCTCGGCGCCCCGGCGGGCCAGCGGGGCGACGTGGAACGCGGGCCCGCAGGCCAGGTCCAGCACCCGTGCCCCGGCCGCGACCTTGAGCAGCGGGGAAGTCTCGATCAGGTCGGCGGCCTCGGCCTCCCGGCGCGCGGGGAACATCGCGCCAGCGAAGCCGACCCACAGGTCGTCGTCCTCGAACCACTGCATACGGCTGCCACTCCTCGCCCGCTCGGCTGTCCGTCCAAGGAGTCGCCCCGCCGCCGCCGGTGGTTCCAGCGCGGGCTCACGATCTTGCAGTGTGGGAAAAACACGGGAAAGGATGGGAAATCGCGGGAAACCCGCAACCGCCGGGAACTCAGGTCACTCGGGAACGACCGAGCGCGCGCGGCACCAGCAGCGCGGCCGCCACGCCCGCGGCGGTGATCGCGCCGAACACCGCGGCGGCGCCGGGGTATCCGGCCAGGCCCAGGCCGAGCGCGCCCAGCGCGGAGCCGGTGAAGGTGCCCAGGCTCATCGCCGCCCCGTTGACCGCGAGGGCCGACCCGCGCAGCGCGCCGCCGTGGCGCACGAGCAGGGTCACCACGCAGGCGGCGACGGTGGCGTGGCTCGCGGCGAGCAGGGCGGTCAGCGCCAGCGCGGCGGGCAGCTTGGTGGTGAAGAAGATTCCGACCACGGCGCCGAGCGCGACCAGCAGGCCGACGAGCAGCAGGCGTTCGGGCGGCAGCCACGGCCGGGTGGCGTTGGCGATTCGCCCGGCCGCGAGGTTGCCGAGGAAGAACGCCGCGCCGCTGAGTGTCCACACCAGAGCGAACGGGCCCGGCGCGAGGTGGAAGCGGGTGTCGTAGAACGCGGCCAGATAGGACAGGTAGCCCATGAACGCCGCGGTGCGCAGCAGCGCGACGGCCAGCAGCGGCGCCAGGCCGGGCACCCGGGCCAGCGCCCGCAGCGCCGCGCGGTAGCCGACCCGTTCGCCGGTGCCCGGACGGCGGGCGGGCTCGCGGCGGACGAAGACGGCGGCGAGTCCGGCGGCCAGCACCGCGATCGCGATCAGGTCTCCGCGCCAGCCCCAGACGGTGGCGGGCAGGGCGATCACCGGGGCGGCGAGCATCGCGGTCAGCGACTGGGTCGCGGTCACCAGCGTCGCCGCCCGGCCCGCGGCGGGGCCGTCGAACCGGTCGGCGGCGATCGCGCCCAGCGCCGGGGCCAGCACGGCCATCGCCGCGCCGACCAGGAAGCAGAACACCGCCAGCGCGGCGAACTCGCCGAGCGCGCCGATCCCGGCGGCGACCGCCAGCAGCCCCAGGCTCCCCGCGACGCTGCGCTCCCGCGGCCACCGGTCGATCAGCGGCGCGGCGGCGGCTCCGACGACCAGCGAGGCCAGCCCGCCCAGCCCGCGCAGACCCCCCGTCTGGGCGATTCCGGCGCCAGCCGCGTCGGCGATCGGCACCAGGAACGTGCTGAACACCGTGTACGGCAGCAGCCCGGCCGCCGAGGCCACCAGCACCGGCCACAGCGCGCGGGCCATGCGCAGGTCGCCCGGCGGCGCGGGCGCCCGGTCGTTGACGCAGGTCACTAGTCCGCCTCCCCGGAATTAACCTTGGTGGGCACGTTGGGTTTGGATTGGCCGGTTGACGGGGTTTCGGTGGCTAGGTCGCATCTCGGTCCCCTTGGGTGCGGCGGGCAGCCACGCGACGCTGGTCGGCGACCGGGGAGTGACCCAGCGGGTTCATCGCTCGCTCTCGCGCTGGTGGCCGCTGGTCACGATCCGGCCTCGGGACGGGCACTCCCCGGGCGTCGCCGCCGCTGGACTCACTCGTTGGAGTATCACTGGTTTCGGGCAGGCTATTGTCACCCACGTACGAAACGTGATCGTGGTCGACCGGAAGAGTGAGCGTCCGGTCGCTCGGCGACGAGCAAGGCTCACGGTCTCGTACCAGCGGCCCGCACCTGGGCGCGTTCGCTCACAGGCGTCATAGGATGCGGGACACATCACAGAAACGGGTGGCCCGAGCGGGGTGAGTGGGACGACGGTGTTCACAGTCAACGGGGAAGGCGCGGTCGCGGGCTCCCTGCCCGCGGAGGTCACCACCTACGTGGGCCGCCGCGCCGAGCTGGCCGAGGTCAGGCGGCTGCTGACCAGCACGTGCCTGGTGACGCTCACCGGGCCCGGCGGGGTCGGCAAGACCCGGCTGGCCACCCGGCTGGCGAGCGAGGCCGAGGACGACTTCCTCGATGGCACGGTGTTCGTCGGGCTCGCCGAGCTGCGCGACCCCAGCCTGCTGGTCAGCACGGTCGCCACCAGCCTCGGTCTCGGCGACCGCTCCGCGCGCCCCGGCCTCGACCTGCTCATCGACGCGCTGCGCCCGCGCAAGCTGCTGCTGGTCCTGGACAACTGCGAGCACATGGTCGACGCGTGCGCCCGGTTCGCCGCCGCCGTGCTGGCCAACTGCCCCGACGTGGTGGTGCTGGCGACCAGCCGCCAGTCCCTGGGCGTGCCCGGCGAGCGGGTGGTCCCGGTGGGGCCGCTGGCGGTGCCCGAGCCCGGCGTGCCGCCCGCGCGGCTGATGAACTACGACGCGGTGCGGCTGCTGCGCGACCGGGCCACCGCGGTGGTGCCCTCGTTCCAGATCACCGACGACAACGTCCAGGACGTGGCCCGGCTGACCCGGGCGCTCGACGGGCTGCCGCTGGCCCTTGAGCTGGCCGCGGTGCGGCTGCGGGTGCTCTCGGTCGGCCAGCTCGTCGACCGGCTCGACCACCGGCTCAACCTGCTCAGCGGCGGCAACCGGCGCGGGCCGAGCAGGCACGAGACGCTCACCGCGCTGATCGACTGGAGCCACGAGCTGTGCACCGAGCCGGAGCGGCTGCTGTGGGCGCGGGCGTCGGTGTTCAGCGGCGGCTTCGACCTCGACGCGGCCGAGGAGGTGTGCTCCGGAGCCGGGCTCGACCGGCACGCGGTGCTCGACGTCATCGACGGGCTGCTGGACAAGTCGATCCTGCTGCGCGACGAGCACCGCGGCGTCGCCCGCTACCGGATGCTGGAGATGGTCCGCCAGTACGGCGAGAACCACCTGCGCGCGGCGGGCGAGCTGGTGCGGCTGCGCCGCCGCCACCGCGACTGGTGCCTGGAGCTGGCCAAGCGGTGCGAGGCGGACTGGTTCGGGCCGCGCCAGGTCGAGTGGATCGGGCGGCTCAAGCGCGAGCACGCGAACCTGCGGGTGGCCCTGGAGTTCTGCGCGGGCGACGCCGAGGAGGCCGTCGTCGGCCTGCGGATGATGTTCGCCATCAAGGAGTACTGGATCGTCCGCGGGTTCAACACCGAGGGCCGGATGCACACCGACAAGCTCGTGCGCGCCGCCCCCGACAACGCCCCCTACGCGGCGCACTCCCTGTGGATTCACGGGTTCTTCGCACTCGTGCAGGGCGACCTGCCCGCCTACGAGCGCACCGTCGCCGAGGCCGCGCGCATCGCCGAGGAGACCGACGACGACAAAGCCCGCGCCTACGTCAACCATGTGCGCGCCTACGCCGCGCTCATCGGCAACGACATGCCCCGGGCCGTGGAGCTGTTCGGCGCCGCGAGCGAGATGTTCGCCCGGCAGCGGGACCCGGGCGCGCAGCTGTGGTCGCGGTTCAACTACGGCTTGGCGCTGAGCCTCGCCGACAGCCTGGACGCGGGCAGGCAGGTGCTGATCGAGTGCGTCGACACCTACACCAAGCGGGGCGAGGTCTTCTGGCGGGCGTGGGCGCTGTGGTCGCGCGGAGCCGCGGAGTACCTGCACGGCGACATCGCCGAGTCCCGCGCGGCGTGCCTTGAGGTGCTGCGGATACAGCGCCGCCTGGGCGACCAGGTGATCCTGGCGTTCTGCCTGACGGTGCTGTCCGGCTGCGCCGCGCACAGCGGCGAGTACCCCAAGGCGGCCCGCCTGCTCGGCGCGGCCACCACCGTCTGGCAGTGGCTCGGCGCGTCCCCGATGAGCTACGGCGCGTTCGTCGAGCCGATCCAGCGCGACATCGGCCTGGTGACCAAGGAGCTGGGGCCGGAGGCGGCGGCGGAGGCGTTCCTGGAGGGCACCAACCTGTCCACCGAGGAGGCCACCCTCTACGCGCTCGGCGAGGCGACCCGCCCCGAGGGCGCGGCCCAGCCGGTGGAACACCCGCTCACCAAGCGGGAAGCCGAGATCGCGGGCCTGGTCGCCAAGGGGCTGACCAACCGCGAGATCGCCGCCAAGCTCGTCATCGCGCAGCGCACCGCGGAGAGCCACGTCGACCACATCCTGACCAAGCTCGGCTTCACCAACCGCGCCCAGATCGCCGCCTGGGTCGTGGAGACCCGCGCGGTCTGACGGCCCGCCCGACCCGGCTGCCCGGTACTGAGGTCAGCGGCGATTTCCCCATCACGTTAGATGGGAGGCCGGTCCAGGCAGCGGCAGCGGAGGAGTGAGACGTGGGAACCAGCGGTGGCGCCGACACCTTGGCGTCGGATGTGCTGACCGCGGCGGGGCAGCGGCGCACGTTCGCGGTGATCAGCCACCCGGACGCGGGCAAGTCGACGCTCACCGAGGCGCTGGCGCTGCACGCGAAGGTGATCACCGAGGCGGGCGCGGTGCACGGCAAGGCAGGCCGTCGGGGCGTGGTGTCGGACTGGATGGAGATGGAGAAGGCCCGCGGCATCTCGATCACCTCGGCCGCGCTGCAGTTCGCCTACCGGGACCGGGTGATCAACCTGGTCGACACCCCCGGCCACGCCGACTTCTCCGAGGACACCTACCGGGTGCTCACCGCGGTCGACAGCGCCGTGATGCTGCTGGACGCGGCCAAGGGCCTGGAGCCGCAGACGCTCAAGCTGTTCGAGGTGTGCAGGCACCGGGACATCCCGGTGATCACGTTCATCAACAAGTGGGACCGCCCCGGCCGCGACGCGCTGAGCCTGTGCGACGAGTTGGTGGAGCGCATCGGGTTGCAGCCGATGCCGCTGACCTGGCCGGTCGGGGAGCCCGGGCACTTCCGCGGCGTGGTCGACCTCGCCGAGGGCGGGTTCGTCCGCTACCAGCGCACCGCGGGCGGGGCCACCGCCGCGCCGGAGGAACGGCTCACCGCCGAGGAGGCCGAGGCCGCCGAGGGCGAGGAGTGGACCCGGGCGGTCGAGGAGGCGCACCTGCTCACCGAGTCCGGCGGCGGGTTCGCCGCGTCCCGCTACCTGGCCGCGACCGCGACCCCGGTGCTGTTCGGGGCCGCCGTGCTCAACTTCGGCGTGCGGCACCTGCTGGACCTGCTGGTGTCGCTGGCGCCGGGCCCCGGCCCGCGCCCGGACTCCCGCGGCACGCCGCGGCCGGTGGACGCGCCGTTCTCCGGGTTCGTGTTCAAGGTGCAGACCGGCATGGACCCCGCGCACCGCGACCAGGTCGCCTTCGCCCGGGTGTGCTCGGGGACCTTCGAGCGCGGCATGGTCGTCACCAACGCCACCACCGGGCGGCCGTTCGCGACCAAGTACACCCAGCAGATGTTCGGGCGCGAGCGCACCACGGTCGACACCGCCTACCCCGGCGACGTCATCGGCCTGGTCAACGCCACCTCGCTGCGGGTGGGCGACACCCTCTACGCGGACAAGCCGCCGGTGAAGTTCCCGCCACTGCCGACGTTCGCCCCCGCGCACTTCGCCGTGGCCCGCCCGGTCGACCTGGGCAAGGCCAAGCAGTTCCGCCGCGGCGTGGAGCAGCTCAACGCCGAGGGCGTCATCCAGGTCCTGGTGTCCGACCGGCGCGGCGACGCGGCCCCGGTGTTCGCCGCGGTCGGGCCGATGCAGTTCGAGGTGGCCGCGCACCGGATGGCCGCCGAGTTCAAGGCCGCGATCCGGCTGGACCCGCTGCCCTACTCGACGGTCCGCCGGTTGAGCGACCCGGCGCAGCGCGCCATGGTCGACTCCGGCTCCCGCGGCGAGGCCCTGCTGCGCTCGGACGGGGTGTACCTGGCGGTGTTCAACGACGACATCGCCCTGGGCATGGCCCGTCGCCAGCACCCGGACCTGAAACTCGAATCGGCGCTGCACGACGCCTGACCGGCGCGCCCGACCGAGCACCCGAGGCCACCAGATCACCCAGATTGTCGCCACAGACGGTGACCGCCTGCCAGGATGGCAGCGGACACTGGTGACAGGGAGTGCGGGCTGGAGGTGTGCGGAAGGTGTCGGACTCGGCGGCGGCACGCCCCCCGGCCACCACCCTGACGACCGAGGTGACCAGTTACGTCGGCCGCGCGGCGGAGATCAGCGAGGTCAAGCGGATGCTGGGCGTGTCGTCGCTGGTCACGGTGACCGGGCCGGGCGGGGTCGGCAAGACCCGGCTCGCCGCCGAGGTCGCCGCGGCGGCGCGGGCCGCGTTCGACGACAACGTCGTCTGCGTGGCGCTCGCCGAGCTGCGCGAACCGGAGCTGGTGGTCAACACCGTCGCCGACCACCTCGGTCTCGGCGACCGCTCCCGCTCGCCGATCGAGCTGGTCATCGAGCACCTGCGGGAGCGGCGGATGCTGCTGGTGCTGGACAACTGCGAGCACCTGATCGAGCCGTGCGCGCGCCTGGTCCACGCCCTGCTGAGCAGTTGCCCCGAGCTGGTCGTGCTGGCCACCAGCCGCCAGTCGCTCGGCGTGGCCGGGGAGCGGGTGCGGCCGCTGGCCCCGCTGGCCGTCCCCGAGCCGGGCGAGCAGGTGGCGGGGGTGCAGCGGTACGACTCGGCGCGGCTGTTCCTGGACCGGGCGACCGCGGTGGTGCCGTCGTTCGCCATCACCCAGGCCAACGTCGAGGACGTGATCCGGCTGTGCCGGGCGCTCGACGGCCTGCCGCTGGCCATCGAGCTGGCCGCGGTGCGGCTGCGGTCGCTGTCGGTCCGCCAGCTCGCCGACCGGCTCGACCAGCGGTTCACCCTGCTCAACCGGGGCCGCCGGTGGGCGCCGAGCAGGCACGAGACGCTGCGGGCGCTGGTCGACTGGAGCCACGAGCTGTGCGACGAGCGCGAACAGCTGCTGTGGGCGCGGGCGTCGGTGTTCTCCGGCAGCTTCGACATCGACGCGGCCGAGGAGGTGTGCGCTGGCGACGGCCTCGACCGGGACGCGGTGCTCGACGTCATCGACGCGCTGATCGACAAGTCGGTCCTGGTCCGCGAGGAGCACCACGGCACCGCGCGCTACCGGATGCTGGGGACGCTGCGCCAGCACGGCGAGGACCGGCTGCGGGAGACCGGTGAGCTGACCCGGATCCGGCGGCGGCACCGCGACCGGTACCTGGAGCTGACCCGCCGGTTCGCGGCCGAGTCGCTGGGCCCCGACCAGGTCCGCTGGCTCGACCGGCTCACCGTCGAGCACCCCAACCTGCGCCGGGCGCTGGACTTCTGCGCCAGCGATCCGGCGGAGGCCGCCGTGGGGCTGCCGATGATCCCCGCGGTCAAGGAGTACTGGATGGTGCGCGGGCTCAACACCGAGGGCCGGATCTGGCTCGACCGGCTGGTCAGGGCGGCCCCGGCGGACGCGCCGGGCCGGGCGGACGCGCTGTGGATGCACGCGCTGCTCGCGCTCGTCCAGGGTGACCGGCCCGCGTTCGCCGCCATGCTCTCCGCCGCCGCCGAGACCGCCGAGGCCACCGGCGACGACCGGGCCCACGCCTACGTCCGCCACGTGCGCGGCTACCAGGCGCTGATGGACGCCGACGGCTCGGCCGCCGTCGACCTGTTCGGCACGGCGGCGGCGATGCTGCGCGCGCACGGCGACGTGAGCGGCGAGCTGTGGGCGACGCACAACCTCGGTCTGGCGATCAGCATCGCGGGCGACCCGGAGCGCTGTCGCCGGGTGCTGCGCGACTGCGTCGCCGCCTGCGTCGCGCGCGGCGAGGTCGTCTACCGGTCGTGGGCGCTGTGGTCGCTGGCCGCGTGCGAGTACCTGTTCGGCGATGTCGACGCGGCGCGGGAGCACGCGCTGGAGGTGCTGCGGCTGCAACGCCGGGTCGACGCGCGCACGATCACCGCGTTCACCCTGGCGACCCTGGCCGGGTGCGCGACGCACGCGGGCGACCTGCGCCGGGGGGCGCGGCTGTTCGGGGCCGCCGCGGCGGTGTGGCGGTCGCTGGGCTCGTCGCCGAACAAGTACCCCGCTTTCGACGAGCCGGTCCGCGCGGCCACCGAGGTGGTGATCGCGGGCCTGGGCGACGGCGAGGCGCTGGCCGAGTTCGCCGCGGGCGCCGCGTTGGGCTTCGCCGACGCGGTGTCCTACGCGCTGGGGGAATCGGCCGAGGAAAACGAGCACCAGATGGCTCGGCGCGACGATCCGCTCACTAAACGCGAACGCGAGATCGCCGAACTCGTGGCCCAGGGGATGACCAACCGGGAGATCGCGGGCAGACTGGTGATCGGCCCGCGCACAGCCGAATCACATGTGGAGCGGATCCGGACCAAGTTGGGTTTCACCAACCGCGCGCAGATCGCCGCGTGGGTGGCCCGGCGCGGTTCAAACCGATAGCGGGAAAGCATTATTTGTGCGCTGAGGTGAACCACGTCACGTGTTTTTATGCCATTGGCTCAGGTGACCCTCCGTCGCCGAACGGCGACGCTCTGAGTAGAGTATGCGCCGGTCGGAGCCCCGGAACCCAGTCTCACCAGGCAGGATGTTGGCTGCGTCACAAACCGGCGGGTCCATGATGTGCGGCCCGGTGATAAATCGTCGCTGGTCCTTGTGTGAAGTTCTTGTTGCTGTCTAATCTGTCAATCGGCGGCTATCGAAGAGACTTCCACCTCACTTCCACCGGAATACTCGCCCCTGGCACTACCGAGCGAATCGCTTCGCTCACGTATCACCGTTGATACCTTAGGAAGGAAAACCCCCGTGACTCCTCGCAAGGTTTCCAAGAAGCTGGTGGCGGGTGTCGCCGCGACCAGCGCGGCCGGGCTGGTCGCCACTGGCCTGCTGCTCGGCTCGGGCACGAGTTCGGCGGCTCCGGTCTCGCTGACGCTGAACTACACGTGTCCGTTCCCGCTGATCGGCGACCAGCCGATCAAGGTCGTGATTCAGAGCGACATGCCCGCCTCGATCGGTGTGGGGCAGCAGACCGGCGTGTTCGACATCAAGGCGACCTCCACCGTTCCGGAGACCGCGACCCAGGGTCTGACCCTGGTGGGTGCGACCACGATCGAGGGCAAGGCCGTCTCGGGCGCCAAGGTCGACGCCCCCGGCATCTCGCTTCCGGTGAACGTCCCGGTGACGATCGCCAAGACCCCGGTTCCGGCTTCGGGCGCGTTCGACGTGGTGGCCACCGGCCAGACCCCGTCGCTGTCGTTCACCCAGCCGGGCACCGCGAAGATCACCGTCAGCGAGCTGAACCTGACGCTGACCCCGCGCAAGGCCGACGGCACCGAGACCGGCCTGGGCACCTTCCCCTCGGAGTGCAAGCTCAACCCGGGCCAGAACAACGTCCTGCACACCTTCGAGATCACCGGCGGCAGCAGCACCACCCCGCCGTCGAGCACCACCCCGCCGAGCAGCACCACGCCGCCCAGCAGCACCACCCCGCCGAGCAGCACGACCCCGCCGTCGAGCACCACGCCGCCCAGCAGCACGACTCCTCCGTCGAGCACCACGCCGCCGAGCAGCACCACCCCGCCGCCGAGCAACGGCGTGAACATCAGCTACGGCCTCAAGGGCACCTCGACTCTGAAGGCGCTCAACGGCTCCGTCGCCCTGGCGGGCAGCTTCGACGCGGTGGCCGACCTGGCCGCGGGCAAGTACACCGGTGACCTGAAGCTGAACCCGACCTCGGGCAAGTTCAAGATCGTCGGTTTCCTCCCGGTCGACGCCAACATCAAGTTCGCCCCGGTGGGCAAGTCGAACGGCACCGTGGCCACCGGCGCGATCACCTACGAGTCCAAGCTCGACATCATCCTGACCAAGATCTCGGTCTTCGGTTTCCCGATCTACCAGGGTGACACCTGCAAGGCGCCGAACCCGACCGACATCAAGCTCAAGTCCGTCGGCACCTTCGACGTCCTCAAGGGCGGCAAGCTCCAGGGCACCTACGACCTGGCCTCGCCGACCAACTGCGGCGCGCTCAACGACTTCATCGGCCCGCTGGCGGCCAGCCCCGCCAACCCGATCGATCTCGACCTCGTGAAGAAGTAAGCGCGTCACCGCTCCCCTGAGACAGGGTCTTCCCGGCTTCGGCCGGGAAGACCCTGTCCTTTTTTTCCGGCCCGGAACAGCGAAGGACCCCGCCACCTGATCGCTCGGTGGCGGGGTCCTCGGCCGGTCCGGGGGAACTCAGAACCCGGAAGCCGGGCCTTCCTCGGCCGGGTTCTCCTGGGCGGCGCGCAGCAGGGTCGCGCGCACGGCCAGCTCCAGGTCGAACCGGTTGCGCGGGTCGGCGAGCTGCTCGCCGAAGAGTTCCTGGAGCCTGCCGACGCGGTAGCGGATGGTCTGCGGGTGGACCCGCAGCCGCTCCGCCATGTCCGCGACCCGGCCGCGGGTGGCGAACCAGGCGCTGAGCGTGGCGAGTAGGCGGTGCCGCTGGTAGGCCTTGAGCGACTTCAGCGGCGCCAGTTCCCGCTCCACCAGCTCGGCCATGAGGAACTCGTCGGCCAGCAGCGTCAGGGTCAGCAGGTGGTCGGCGCAGTGCACGATCCCGGCGGGGTCCTCGACCTGGATCAGCCCGCGCTCGACCAGGTCGATGGCCAGGTTGGCCACCCGCAGCGAGTCGCGGACCTTGCCGATCGGGGTGACCGGGCCGATCGCCGCGGTCCAGCCGGGCAGCGCCGTGCGCAGGGTCGTCGCCAGCCAGGTCGCGGGCACCCGGCTCGCCGCGACGACCGCGCACGGCCGCGGGCCGTCGAGGTCGAGCAGGACCTGCGCGCCGAGGTTGGCGCGCGGGGTGTGGTCGGCGCCGTCGCGGCGGCGCAGCGCGACCACCCGGACCGCGGCGTGCAGGTCCCAGTCCGCCTCGGCGGCGACCTCGGCCAAGTGCGGCCCGCTCGCGGCCTGCTCGTCGAGCAGCATCCGCAGCAACCGGGCGCGGACCACCGCGACGGAGGCCGCCGCGGTGGCGGGCGGGGCGAAGCTCGACACCGCGGTCAGGTAGGCGAAGATCACTTCGGCGCTGCGGGCGACCGCCGCGGACGACACGCCGTGCCGCCGGGCGTACTCCGACGCGTGCCGCCACGCGATCTGACCGCCGATCCGGTAAGCGCGCAGCAGCAGTTTGCGGTGCGCGCCCTCGGTCAGCTCGCCGCGGCGGAAGCGGAAGATCGCCGCCCACTCCTCCCCCACGTATTCCTCGGGGTGGACCATCGCCTCGACGCAGCCGAGCACGGTCGTGCGGATGGTGTCGACCAGCGGCTCGATCAGCGCCTCCGGCAGGCGGGCGATCTCGGCGTGGCCGCGCGCCTCGGCCGCGATGTCCCGCCGCAACTGGTCGCCCGACCCCCGCTGTCCCGGCTCTGGCGCCCGCGCGCGGTGATCCACGACCTGCGATGCAGTCATCTTGGCTCCGTGTACCTCATGGCGTGTCTCTCCGGTTGTGGCCATCGCAGGCCAACCTGCTTGACCGGGATGCGAATCACATCTGTAGATCTACCGAGTTACTTACGGAAGGCCCCCACGTCACCCGGATGCCGGGAACCAGGCCGCTACTCCGAACGACCTAGTGATCGCCCTGCATGGGCCACGCACGCCGGGTCGGTCCGCGCCTCGCCCACCGACCCGGCGTCCCTTTTAACACCTCACACCGCCCCGTCCCAGGTTGCGAGATTCTCGGTTCCTGATGGTTACCTCGGGTTGCCTGGAACACGCGAACGTCCACTACGTTTCCGGAGGTGTGAGTGGATCAGGACTGGCACCCGACGAGGTCACCGCGTGGGCCTTCGCCGCCCAACGCGGCGACCGCACCGCCCTGGAGCGTTTCGTCCGAGCCACCCAGCACGACGTCTGGCGGTTCGTGGCACACCTTTCCGACGTGCACTTGGCCGACGACCTGGCCCAAGAGACGTACCTACGGGCCCTGACCGCCCTCCCCCGGTTCGAGGGCCGCTCCTCAGCCCGCACCTGGCTACTGTCCATCGCCCGCCGCGTAGCCGCCGACCACGTCCGAGTGGCCCGCATCCGCCCCCGCCGAGCCAACGTCGCCGACTGGCAAGACGCGGCGGAACGAGCCCTATCCCCCGGCGCCTCCCGCTTCGAGGAACACCTAGCCCTAGGCGAACTGGTCAACGCCCTATCCCCCGACCGCAGAGAAGCCTTCGTCCTCACCCAAACCCTAGGCATGTCCTACGCAGAAGCCGCAGAAGTCTGCAACTGCCCCGTAGGCACCATCCGCTCCCGAGTAGCCCGAGCCCGCGACGACCTCATCACCGCCACCCGCGAAACCGACCGCCCCGACGGCCGACGCCTGGCCACCTGACTCCCACAGGCGCCTGAACAAAGCGGACAGGGCCGCAGGTTTCCACAGTGGCCGTAGCGCCCGGTGGAAAGCAGTGGCCAAAGAGGACGGAAAAGCACACCCGCTCGGCCAACCCAAGCCTGACTGTGCCAACTACCAGACAGGTGAAGCAGGGAGCACAACGCCCACCTGCCAACCGTGCCCGCCCCCAAACCGCGCGATGACCTCAGGGAACACACCCAAGCATCTGCCAGGCCGCACCCACCCCTGCCAGGTGCTCGACAGGAGCGGAACAGCAAACCCACGCCCCAACCAGGCCGCACCCGAGCCTGCCAGGTGCTCGATGGGGTGGAGTGGTTTCTTTGGGGGTGAAGGAAGATCCCTAAACTCGCCGTGGTCGTGGGGCCGAAGGCTCCCCACCCGTCTTTCCCACGACGGGATCTTCCTTCGTAGGGGCCCCAAAGAAACCACTCCACCCCATCGAGCAGACAGCACGCAAGCGAGCCCCCGCGACACCCCAAGAGGCATCGCGGGGGCCCCGAACCCTACCCAGCGAGCTGAAAACCAGCCCCCGACACCACCGCATCAAGATCAGCCCCAGCAACAGGAGCCTCACTGACAATCGCCAGCCTCCCACTGGCAACGTCAACCTCCACTCCAGTCACCCCAGCCATAGCCCCCACCTTCTCCGTCAACTTCGACGCGCAGTGCCCACACGACATACCGCTGACCGTGTAACTGGACTCATGCATCACGAACCCCTTCCAAGACGATGTCGTACTGACAGAGTCGGCTACCGACGCACTCCAGTTCCCCGCACAACCTTCCGAGCGGCGTCCAGCACGACAAAGGCGACCAGACTGACGCCAAAGACCGGCATAGCCCACCCCAGCCCAGCGATCACCAGCACGATCACGAAGACCACCGGCTGCGACATCCGCCCCCAAGCCGCGGGCGGAGCCGCGCCAGCGGGCCGCCGCTTCCACCACATCCGGTACCCCAGCGCCAACAGCACCAAGGTCCCCAAGGCGAGCAGCCCCATCGCGATCTGATTCACCAGCCCCAGCAGCGTCCCGCTGTGCGCCTGAATCCCCAGCGTCGTCAGCTTCGCCAGCAGCGGGTAGTCCTGCCAGCCCATCCGCCCCGTCACCTGCCCGGTATACGGATCGATCGCGACGCTGTCCTTCTGAATGGGCAATCCCTCAGCGGACTCGTTCACCTTGAACGGCTTGTCGTTAGCCGCAGGCAGGGTCAGCGTCACCTGCCCCGTCAGCCCCTCGGCGCGGGCGATGTCGATCACCCGGTCCACACTGATCCGCTCTCCCCCGTCCGGAACAGCCACCTTGGGCGCGCTCAGGCTCGGCGATTTGGCGTCGAGCGCCGCGATCAACTGGTCGACCCGTCCACCCGCGTAGGTCGACCAGGTCAACCCGGTGACGCTGACCGCGAGCAGTCCGATCGCGAGCCACAGCCCCAACGGCCCGTGCAGTGCCCGCGCCCGCGGCCGACCGGCCGGGAGTCCCCGCGCGGGCAGCAGCAGCCCCCGCAGTCGGTTCTTCCGCCGCCGCTGCCCGATCCAGAGCACCAGCCCGCCGATCACGATGATCGGCAGCCAGCTGGCCACGAACTCCGAGTAGAGCCGCCCCGGCTCCCCCAGGTGCAGGTTGCCGTGGAACTCGCGCAGCCACACCTGCGCGGGCGGCCGGTTGTTGACCGTCACCAGGTCACCGGCGACCCGAGCCGTGTAGGGGTCGACGTAGACGGTGCGCATCTCGGCGGAGAAGGCGTCACCGGGTTTCAGGGTCGGATCGGCGAGCACGACCTGCGTGGTGCGGTCGGCCTCAGCGGCCGGAATGACGCTCCGAAGGGAACCCTGCGGATAAGCGGCCAACGCGGCGTCCACCTGCTCCGACACCGGACGGGTCGGTCCACTTTGGATGTCCACATAGAGCTTGTCCGAGTAGAACAGGTCGTTGATCTGCGGGCTGAACGCGTAGGCGAGCCCGCTTAAGCACAGAACCGCGAGGAACGGGGCCACGAACAACCCGGCGAGAAAGTGCACCCGCCGAGCGAGCATCCGCAGCGCCACACCGGGCCGCGCGGACGGTTCCCGGGCTCCGGTTTCCGCGGCCTCGGCGGTGGCGCTGGGGGTGGTGGGGTCTTCGCCGGGCGGGGAGGGGTCGGTGATGGTGGTGGTCATGATCACTCCAAAGAGGACTGTGCGGCAGGGAAAGTTTTTCGGGGTCGCCGACGGCACCGGTCAGCGAGACCGGTGTGGGCGAGACATGGCAGGGAACCTCAGCCAGCCGCGGGCGGGCCGCGCAGGACGATGGCGTGGCGCAGGAGCACCGGCCGCCGGACGGGCTCGGCGGGGCCGGTGGGGACCCAGGTGGTCACCGCGCCGAGCGGCCGAGGCCGGGCGGTGGCGGCCGACAGCACGGCCGCGATCACCCGGCGAGCGCACGCCCAAGCCGCGCGCTCGCCCCGGCGCAACCACCACCCGGCGACCAGAGCGGCGGCCAGGTGGCCAACCAGCGCGGGCCCGGCGGGCAACACGTCCAAGGCGGTCGCCACCGGGTGGTGCCCCGCGCCGGACGGCGCGAACAGAACCAGTGCCGCGTGGGTGAGCATCTGCCCGACCACCAGCAACGCGGCGATGGCGGGCAGCCGCTGCTCCCGCCGCGTCAGCAACCAGGCAGGACCAACCAACACCACCGCGGCGACCAAAATCGCCCGCGCCGACCACGGCCCGACCATGGCCAGGTGCCCAAGACTCCCGGTGACCAGCGCGGCCGCGACGCCACTGAGCGCCCGCACCCCACGGGCAGGCGGGACCCTCAGCTCCCCGCGCCTACCCGCTCCCCCACCCCCGCCGTCCAACCCCCCACCCCGGCGAGCCACCGCGACAGCGGCGAAGCCACCCTGGCGAACCATCCGCCCGACACCACCGAAACCACCCTGACCGGACGCCCCACCACCAGCGGAGCAGGCTCGGCCACCCACCCCGCCACCACCAAGACCAACCCGACGAACCGCCCCACCACCAGCGGAACCGCCCCGGCCAACCAGCCCAACGCCCCCACCGGCGAAACCGACCCGACCATTCGTCCCACCACCAGCCGAACCGGCCCAGCCAACCACCGCACCAACACGACCGGCGAAACCGACCCGACGCTTCATCCCACCAGCACCAGCGGAACCGGCCCAGCCAACTACCCCACCAACACCACCACGACGAACCGCCCCACCACCACCAGCCGAACCAACCCGACCAACCACCCCAACGCCACCACCGGCGAAACCGACCCGGCCCACCACCCCAGCACCACCATCGGCAGAACCGACCCGACCATTCGTCCCACCAGCACCAGCCGGACCGCCCTGGCCAACCTGCCCGCCAACACCACCAGCGCAACCGACCCGGCCGACCACCCCACCACCAACGCGACGAACCGTCCCGCCAACACCAACCGAACCGGCCCAGCCAACTACCCCAACGTCACCACCGCGACGCACCGCCCCACCAGCACCAGCCGAACCGGCCCAGCCGACCACCCCAACGCCACCACCAGCGGAACCAGCCCGGCCGACCACCCCAGCACCACCGGCGGAACCGGTCTGGCCGGTCGTCCCACCACCAGCCGAACCGACCTGGCCAACCTGCCCACCAACACCACCAGCGGAACCAACCCGGCCAACCACCCGATCGACACCAACGCGACGAACCGTCCCACCCGCGCCAGCCGGACCGGCCCGGCCAACCAGCCCAACGCCACCGCCGGCGGAACCGATCGGGCCAACCACCCCAGCACCACCACCGGCGGAGCCGGTCTGGCAGGCCGTCCGGTGGGCGCCGGTGGGTGGGCGGTCGGTGGGCGGGGGCGCCGCGTCGGAGGTGGGGCGGGGCATCGGGGTCAGCCCAGCATCTGGGCGAACATGTAGGCCATGGCCAGGCCCATGACCACGTGGCAGGCGGTGCTCAGGCGGGGCTCGACCAGGAGCGCGGGGACGGTGGCCACCGCGCCCTCGGGGCGGGGGGCGGGCTCGGGGGTCCGCACGGCCGCGGCCAGGGTCCACAGGGCGTGGGCGAGGAAGTAGAGGGCCAGCGCCGCTGTGAGGGGAACAGGGTTGACGCCGCCCGCGCTGTGGTCGTGGGCGAGCACCGCGCCGGTCGCGGGGAGGGCGACGACGGCGGTGGGGGCCGGGGCCATCAGGGCGAGCATGTAGACCATCGCCGCGCTGGAGACGGCCAGGTGCAGGTGGTGGCGCTGGTCGCGGCCCCAGCGGCCGTTCGCCGCCAGGGTTTTGGGGAGTCCGGCCAGGAGCCAGGCGCCGTTGAGGATGAACACGGTGAGCCACACCCAGCGGGGGAGCGGGTCGGCCGAGGGCAGGAACATCGCGGCCATGCCCAGGGCCATCAGCAGGTGGGTCGCCTCGCCGAGCGGGTGGATCCGGGGCTCGCCGCGGCGGGACGCGGCCAAACGGCCTATTGAGTACAGTGCCGAAAGCACGAGCAGTGCGCCGAAAATGCCGTCGACCCAGGACGAGCCTGCCACGGTTCACCCCTAACGGAATCCGAGCGATATTCGGGAAAAAGCGCGCCCGTCGAACGGCCGCCGCTCATGTCAGGGAAAGACTAAGCGAACGGGGGCCGCCGATCCACGCGCCGGTCAACACATTACAAGAACGAAACACACGCCCACCAGGGCCGATCCAGCGATCTCCGCCCACGTCGCACGGGGTGGCGGAAAAGTTCCCGGTGTCGGTGGAAAACTCCGTTCCGTCATCTTCGCGTCCCGACTCACGGGTCCACGGGCACCCGCAAACCATGATCCACAAACACCGAAAAGGCGGTTTTATCGGTGATTCACCATTCCGCTCCGCCGACGGTTTTCCGAGTCAGGAAAACAGTCGGTTACCGCGCCATTCCAGTGGTTGGGAGCGCGCGCCGCCGCCTGCCAGGAGGGGTGCGGGCCGCCACCCCAGGAGCAGGGGGGCGGGGCGAGTGACGCACGACACGGAGAGTGGCCGGGGCGGCGCTCCGGAGAGCACGGTTTGCGCTATCGGTATATCTCTACGTCCCCCCGGTTGTAGTTCCGTACGTAGTTCTCCGTATTTCTCCCGATGTGCGGAGAACGCACCGTGAGGCACGGTGGTGGCCGTAGCGCGATCGGAGTAGCGCTCGGGACCAGTCGGAGGCAGGCATGACCGCGATGCGGGTTGTCGAACAGGACGCGTCGAGGCAGGGGACCGTCGAGGACGCGATACGGCGCGAGGTCCTCGCCGAGGTGCGGTCGGCGTTGCGCGCCGAGGCGGCCGAGATCGTCGACACGGCGATCGAGCCGCTGGTCGCCACGGTGATGGCGACGGTGCACTGCTGCCTTGACACGCTGTTCCACCCCGAGCGGGAGCGCACCCCTGCTTTCCGCCTGCAAGACGGCATGTTCGCCGACAGCCCGTACCGGGAGCCGCTGCTGCGGGCATACCGGATCGGCGGGCAGGTCGCCTGGCGGCACGTGTCCCGCTACGCGCGCCAGCACGGCCTCCCGGCCGGGGCGGTCGCCCGCTCCGCCGAGGTGATCTTCGCCTACCTCGACCAGCTCTCCACCGTCGCGGGCACGCCGCGGTCGACGTTCAGCCGGACGTCGGCGCGCAAGCGGCTGGTCCGCCTGCTGCTCGCCGAGGCCCCCGCCCCGCGCGGCGAGCTCACCGAGGTGTCCCGGACCGCGGAGTGGGAGCCGCCCGCGACCGTGCGCGTCATCGCGCTGCGCAGGCAGGACAGCACCGCGGCCTTCCGCCCGCACTTGGCCGACGGGTTCCTGGTCGACCTGGAGGGCGCCGAGCCGTGCCTGGTGATGCGCGGGACCGAGGCGACCCCGAGCGCCGACGCGCTGCGCGCCATGCTGCCCGGCTGGATCGCCTCGATCGGCCCGGTCACGCCGCTGGCCCAGGCGCGGGCGTCGCTGCGGGTGGCGGTCCGGGCGCTGACCCTGGCCGAGCGCGGGCTCATCCCCACCAGCCCGGTCCTCGACTGGGCCGACCACCCGCTGACGCTGTCGCTGTTCACCGACGAGCTCTTGGTCGACCAGCTGGTTGAGCAGCGGTTGGCTCCGCTGGCCGATCTCACTCCCCGCCAGCGCGACCGCATGATCCTGACTCTGCACGAGTGGCTGGCCAGCCAGTGCCGGGTCAGCGACACCGCGGTCCGGCTGGGCGTGCACCAGCAGACCGTCCGGTACCGCATCCAGCGGATTGAGGAGCTGTTCGGCGACCAGCTCGCCGACCCCCGCGGCCGCTTCGAGCTGGAGCTGGCGGTGCGGGCGACGGTGCTGCGGGGAGACCTTGCCCAGCTCGCGAGCTAGGCCCTGCCCTCCCGGGGGGATCGCGGCGACTCGCCCGCGCAATCGTCATTACACTCGGTCGACCGGATGGTTGACGAGGCGGATGGTGAGCGCGCTTACGGTCGTTCCCGACAGCTTGCACTCCGGTGGGTCGGTGCCCACCGAGGTGACCAGCTACGTGGGCCGTGTCCGGGAGCTGGCGCAGGGCCGCGGACTCCTGGCCGAGGCCAGGCTGGTGACGTTGGTCGGGTCCGGCGGTGTCGGCAAGACCCGGCTGGCCGGGCGCATCGCCGCGGCGGCCGCGGCCGAGTTCGACGGCGTGGTGTTCGTGGAGCTGGCCGAGCTGCGCGATCCGGCGCTGGTCGCCGACGCGGTGGCGAGCCGGTTCGGGCTGCGCGACCGGTCGGCCCGCGCCAGTGTCGACGCGCTGGTCGAGCACCTGCGCGACCACGCGACGCTACTGGTGCTGGACAACTGCGAACACCTTGTTGACGCATGCGCCGCGCTGGTCCGCGAGCTGGTCGCCCGGTGCCCTCGGCTGCGGGTGCTCGCCACCAGCAGGCAGTCGCTGGGCGTCGCGGGCGAGCGGGTGCAGCCGGTGCCGCCGCTGTCGGTGCCGGACCGGCAGGTGCGCTCGCCAGCCGAGTTGCTGCGCTCGGAGGCCGTGCGCCTGTTCGTCGACCGCGCGAAGGCCGTGACGCCGTCGTTCGCGGTCACCGAGGACAACGCCGCCGACCTCGTGCGGCTGTGCAGGCACCTGGAGGGGCTGCCGCTGGCGATCGAGCTGGCCGCGGTGCGGACCCGGGCGCTGTCGGTGCGCCAGCTCGCCGAGCGCCTGGTCCGGCGGCTGCCCGCGCTGATCAACGGCCCGCGCACCGCCCCTCGGCGCCAGCAGACGCTGCGCGCGACCGTCGAGTGGAGCCACGGCCTGTGCTCGCCCGCCGAGCGGCTGGTGTGGGCGCGGGCGTCGACGTTCTCCGGCGCGTTCGACCTCGACGCCGCCGAGCACGTGTGCGGCGGGGCGGGCGTCACCCCGGCCGAGGTGCGCGCGCTCATCGACGGGCTGGTGGACAAGTCGGTCCTGATGCGCGAGGAGGAGAACGGCGTCCCCCACTACCGAATGCTGGAGACCCTGCGCGAGTTCGGCGCCGAACAACTCGACCGACACGGCGACCGGGCACGGGTGGCCCGCCTACACCGCACCTGGTACGCGCGGCTGTCGGCCCGGTTCGCCCAGGAGTGGGTGCGCCCCGACCAACTGCGCTGGGTACGCGGACACTAGGCCAGGATCCCGAACCGCCGAACCCGCAAGCTGAACACCCCTGCGCAACTCCGGCACCCAGCAACTCGAACAGCACGGCGACCGGGCACGAGTAGCCACCTACACCGCACCTGGCACACACGACAATCGGCCCGATTCGCCCAGAAGTAGATGCGCCCCGATCAACTACGGTAGGCGGGCGGACACTAGGTCGGGCCTCGACGGGGTCCGGAGTGGCCCTCTGGCGTCAGGACACCGGAACCGGCACGTCGGCCCCCCACGTCCGGTCCCGCGTCATCTCGTCCCCGCGCTCGGCGCGTCGGGTCAGGTCGTCCTGGGCCGTCGCGGGCACTACGACGGCGACTAGTTCCGGCCGCGCTCCTGGCTTGGCCGGTGGGTTTGGGCGCGTGTCGCACCGCCACTGCTCACGCGAACCGGTCGCCCGCACACAGGGCGCCTGCGGGTAGTAGGCGTCGCCGACTACGACGAACGCGAAGACCCACTGGTCCGCGCCCGGTGGCGGCACGATGAGCGCGGGCCCGCCCACCCCGCCCGCTGGGCTCCGCGGGCTCCCGGTGTCCGCCGTGCCGGGGTCCTCCGCGCCGCCAGGGTTCGTCGTGCCGGGGTTCTCGGCGCCGGGGTTCGCCGTGCCGGGGTTCCCGGTGGCCGCTGTTTCCTCCGGTTTCGGCGCGGGCGCCTGTCCGTCCAGTGTGGACAGCGACGGCGCGGTGGCCGCCGCGCCGGACTCGCGGGCCTCGGCAGAGCGGCTGCCCGCCTGGCAGCCCAGCATGAACACCAGAAACAGCACCGCGGCCACGGCCAGCGAGGCGACGAGGAAAAAGTGCTTTCCGCGGCGGGCCGCCCGCAGTGTCCGCGCCACCCGGTTCGCCGGGAGCGGCTTGGGCGGTCGGCCGCCGTCGGTCCACCGCTTGACCGCGGCGGTGAGGATCTGCTGGACGCCCTGCTTCTGCGCGCCCGCGCCCAGCATCGCCGCGAGCTGTTCGGACCGGCTGCGCTCGACCAGCACCGCGGCGTGCTCCTGGGCGGTGAGGTCGCCCTTGAGGTCGCCGAACTCGTGCCCGTAGACCGCGTGCAGGAACGTCCGCAGCAGTTCGTCCAGGGCGTTGACCTCGACTTTCTCGGCGATCCGGTCGACGGCGGCGATGTCGAGCGCCGCGCGCAGTTCGGTCCGCTGGGCCGGTTTCAGCGCCGCCAGCGCCGCGAGTTCGACTTGGAGTCCGGCCAGGTTGTCCGCTTCCAGCAGGTTCCCCACGAGGTCCCCCGAGCGGCGCCGGGGCCGTGGCGGGCCGACCGGCTGCTGCCCCGGCTGACCCCCGACCGGTTGCTGGCTGTCTGGCTGCTGGTAGTCCGGCTGGTTCTGGTGCTGCTGCTGATAATCCTCCTGTCGGTCATAACCCGGCTGGTTGTAATCCGGCTGGTTGTAATCCGGCTGCCGATAGTCCTGTCTGACGCGCGGCGGGGCATACGCGGTGTCGCTCCGGCGGCCCGCGCGGGCGATCTCACGCGTCGGCTCGGGGACCGGGGGCGCGCCGCGCAGCAGCCGGGCCACGAGGTCGGCGGCGACCGTGGTCAACTGGCTCCCGGTGGCGGTCGGCTGGTCGATGTTGACGACCGTGCGGCGCGCGACCCCGCCCGCGGGAATCGCGGGCAGGAACACGATTTCCGGCAGATTGGTGATGCTGTCCTCATGGCGCTTCTCATAGGTCGAGAACGACCACCGCTTGGTCACCCCTTCGGCCATGCGGAGGTGTTCGTCCGCGGCGGCGCGCAGTCCCCACACCATCGCCAACCGGTCGCCGTCAGGGCAGCCGAGGATGCTCAACGGAAGGTCCGGTCTGTCCAAGAGTCGCGTGAGGACGGTGACCAGCGCGGATTCCAGCCCCGCCGCCCGCGCCCGCAGCCTGTCGGTCCCCAGACCCGCGATCCTCACGAGGTACTGCGTCTCGACGGTGTTCATCCACATGCTGCCGTTGTCGCTGTCCTTCCAGCCCGCGTAGTTCTCCAGGCCGAGCGCGAGCGAAACATCCAAGGTGGCGGCAGAGCCGATCAGCACGTGCGCGTTCCCCCGGCCCTCCGAGTAACCGATCGCGACTCGGCGCACGAGCGCGGCGGTCGCGCCGTCGTCAAAGAGCACATAGGACAGTGCGCTCGGCGGCAGCTCCGTGCCCTGGACCGGTTGCAGCCGGACATGGTCCTTGAGCCGCGTGCGCCAGATCCCATCCTCGATGCCGCTGGAGCGGGACAGGATGGTGTGCGCGCGCTCATCGTGCGACCAGCCGAAGAACACCTGCTGGAGGACCTCCTCTGGCCGGGGCTCGGTCATGGCATTCCCACCTTCTCGGCTTCCGGGCCGGTGATCATTCCGGTCATCGCGAGGATCGACACCAGAGGTTCGAGCACCCGGGTCGGGCGGAACCCGTGCGGAAAGTGCTTTTTGGACTTCTCGTCGTTCGGATCGACGCGCACCGCGTCGCCGCCGCTGGCCGAGACGAAGTGCAGGGTGCACCGGGTGAACGCGCCGAACGGGCCGAGCGACGCCCCGGCGCCGACGTGGTGCAGGTAGGCGTAGACGTCGCGACTCTCGGCGCGGATTCTGGCCGCGTCCACGGCGCGCTCGTCGCCGCGGTGCAGCCACCGGTCGGCCGGGGGGACGTACCGCAGCCGGTCGGCCTTGGTCACCGCGATCGCCGCGGGCAGCCCGCGCCCGCGCAGCCGTTCGACGGCCAGGGCGAACGACTGGTTCTCGCTCTCGGCCACCCGGCCGACCTCCAGCGGGTCCTCCGCGGCGTGCACGAAGATCACCGCCGTCGCCCCGACCAGGAACCGGGTGGCCCGGTTGCGCGCGTCGGTGCTTTCCAGGTCCTCCCCCGCGACGTCGAAGAACGTCACCGGGCGCTGCCCGCCGGGGCCGCGCAGCAGCAGGATGTCGGCGGCCTCGACCATGCCGGTGTCGGTGCCCGCGAGCGCGCCGCCGTCCTCGAACGGCTTGATGAACTGCGTGCGGAAGTGCTTGTGCCTGCGGAAGTCCAGCGCCGCCGCGGTCACCCCGTGCGCGATGAGCCCATTGCCGTAAGCCTGCCGGATCATCGCGGTCAGCAGGTGCGTCTTGCCCGAGTCGGGGGCGCCGACCAGGCCGATCACCAGCGGGTCGCCGTAGCTGGCGTAGGTGGCGGGCAGGTAGTGCTCCGCGGTGTCCCCCGACGGGTTCGGGCACTCCCGGTAGGCCTTGCGCTCCAGGTCGGCCAACTTCATCGCCGACAGCGACGCGGTGTTGACCAGGTCGTAGCTGTCGTTGTCCTCGTCGTAGACCGCGAGGGTGCGGTCGTCCGGCCACTCGAAGTCGTCGGCGCAGATCGGGCAGCGCAGCCGCCGCCCGCGGTTGGCGTTCTCCCGAATCGGCTTCATGGCCGGAACGCCGCGTGGCAACCGGGCGACGAGATCGCTCGCGACAACGGCCGACAGACGCCCCGCGACCGGCGGCCAGTCGAAGTTGACGACCGTGCGGCGCGCGACCCCGCCCGTGGGAATCGCGGGGAGGAACACGATTTCCGGCAGATTCGTGATGCTGTCTTCATGACGCCTCTCGTAAGTTGAGAATGACCACTTCCGGGCGACTCCTTCAACCACGCGGAGGTGTTCGTCCGCCGCCTCGCGCAGTCCCCACACCATCGCCAACCGTTCGTCGTCAGGACAACCGAGGATGCTCAACGGAAGATCAGGGCTGTCCAAGAGTCGTGTGAGGACGGTGACCAGCTTGGGTTCCAGTCGCGCGGCCCGCGCGCGCAGCTTCCTGATCTCCGGGGCCGCGACCGACGCGAGATAGGACGTCTTGATCGTGGCCATCCACAGGTTGCCATCGTAAGTGGTCTTCCACCCAGCCCAATGCGCCAAGCTGAGGGCGAGCGACACGTCCAGGGTGGCGGCCGAACCGATCAGCACGTGCGCGTTCCCCCGCCCCAGCGAGTAGCCGACCTCGACTCGGCGCACCAGCGCGGCGGTCCTGCCCTCGTCAAAGAGCAAATAGGACAGTGCGCGCGCAGGCGACTCCGCCCCCTGAACCGATTGCATCCGCACGTGGTCCTTGAGGCGCGTGCGCCAGATCCCACCCTCGACGCCATCTGAGTGGGGGAGGATCGTGTGCGCGCCCTCGTCATGGGACCAACCGAAGAACACCTGCTGGAGAACCTCCTCAGCCCGGGGCTCGGTCACGGCATTCCCACCTTCTCGGCTCCGCGCCGGTGATCATTCTGCGGGTCATGCCAGCACCATCCCGACGATCACGGCGGTGACGAAGACGATCGCGACCACGAACGGGAAGATCCATCTGGCGCGGCCGACCGGCGCGGGCGGGGGTGGCGTGACCGGTGCGGGCGCGCGTTTGCCCTGGCTGACCTGCTCGAACAGCTCGCGGCCTGGCGCGAGGGCGGCGTCGGGGTCGGTGAATGGCGGCATCCGGTTGTCCGCGCGCAGTTTGGCGAGCAGTTCGCCCGCGTGCGGCCACGCTTCCACCGGGTTGTCGAAGATCGGGTCGAGCAGGGCGCGTAGCCGGTCTGGGTCGTGGTGGCGGTCCGGTGGCGCCACGCCTAGGTGGAGCCTGCGCACGAGCAGCGCGGCGGCCCACAGGTCGTCGCGGGCGTCGACGGTTCCGCGGCCCGCGCGCCGGGTCTCGCCGACCCGCTCCGCTGACTCGAAGTCGACCAGTTGCAGCCGCCCGCCGTGCCAGCGGACCGCGTCCATGCCCAGCGCGCCGTGCGCGACCCCGGCCGCGCCGGTGAGCTGCACCGCGCGGAACAGGCCCTGCTCGAACTGCCTGCGGGCGGCGTCGTCGAACCGGGGGACCAGGCCTGCCGCGGGCTCCCCCAGGTACTCGTGCAGCAGCACGAACGGCTCCTCCGCGTCGATGTTGTAGGCCGCCAGGCAGGCCAGTTCGGGCGGGAACCGGTCGCCGTAGACCTGCCCGAGCCGGGCGCCCGCCCGGATCTCGTTGTCCAGCAGGTCGTAGAGCCGGGGGTTGCGGCTGCCCGCGGCCTTGGACACGAACTTGCGCACGAACGTCCGCCCGTTCACCCGGACGAGCCGCTGCTCCAGCACCGACCCTGGGGACAGGAACTCGTTGAGGTCTTCCATGGTGATCTCGCGCAGCACGCCGGAGACGAACCGGCAGCGCACCACTTCGGCCGCCATCTACCGCACCCCGCCCAGCACCTGGCGCACCGACTCGGGCCGCAGCGGCAGCAGCCGCAGCGCGCCGACGAAGTCGCCGTCCGGGCTCCACACGATCCCGGGGGCCACGGCTGCCTCGCGGTGGGCGCCGTCGAGGACCCGCCGCAGCCGCTGCGGCGCGAACCGGATCAGCGCGGGCTGGGCGGCGGTGCTGAGGTAGCCGAGTTGCCCGCCGCGGCACAGCTGCGTCATCTCGCCGTCCACTTCGGCGCGCAGCGCGGCCGGGGCGGCTGGCGACTCCGACCACAGCCGCGCCATCAGCGCGTCCCGGGGGGCCGGGTCGCGGCTGAGCCGGGTCGCCGACATCAGGCCGTCGCGGCGGACGTCGGCGCCGTACTCGCCGAGCAGGCGGTCCAGCCGCTGGGCGTACACGCCGTCGGGGGTGCGCAGGGCGGCTTCCGCGGCGGGCCAGGCCGGTTCGAGCGCGGCGCGGCACACGTCGACCAGGTCGCCGCGGACGACGGCGTAGAGCTCCTGGGGGACCGGCCGGATCAGGTGCACCGGCCCGTCCGGGGGCGCCGCGGGGCGGGGGGCGATGAACAGCCGGTTGCCGGTTTCGGCGAGGGTTCCGGCGATCTCGTCCAGGCCCGCGGCGACCTCAGCTGCCGCCACCGCGAGGGCTCGCCGACGCCGCATCGGCGCCCACTCGCGGGCGGTCGTCTCCTGGGCGAGCCGGGTCAGCTCCTCGACGGCGCGGTGCAGCTCGGCGAGGGGCAGCGCGGCCCGCCAGCGGCGCACCGCCCAGTGCCAGCTCACGGCGACCGCGCCCACGCTCACCAGGACCACGAGCACGGCCAGCAGCTGGCCGGTCAGCGCGGAAGGCGCCCACCGCCCGGTCCGCGCGGCGTTGGCGAGGGCGACCCCGACCACGACGCCCAGCAGCGCGGGCGGCGAGTAGACCAGCGCGGCCGGGCCCAGCGCGGGCCGCAGCCCGACCTCGCCGTCGGCGTCCGGGCGTCTGCCCAGCAGCAGCCAGCCCGCGCCGAACCAGCCCGCGGCGAGCAGCCCGCCCGCCAGCGCGCCGGACCAGCCGGGGCCGAGCAGGAGCGCCAGGGCGGCGCAGCTGAGGAAGACCAGCGGCAGCAGTTCCAGTTCCAGCGGCCACCGGCGGAACGCGGGCATGGCCAGGCCGAGCGGGCCGCGGGCGCGCACCCGGTCCAGCGCGTCCGTGCACCCCTGTGGTCCGCTCTTGGCGGCCACCAGCCGAAGCTCTTGGGCCAGCGCGGGCAGCGCGGCCCCGTCGGCGAGCCGGGCGTCGACGGCGTGGCGCAGGTCGGCGGCGATCTCGCCGCCGTCGGCGTCCCGGGGCGCGCGGACGCCGAGTTCCATGACGTCCTCGACGGCGGGCCGCCCGACCTGGAGCTGGCCGTCCATCCGGTTGAGCAGTTCGGCGATCACCCGGCGGTAGTTCTCCACCGCCTGCCCCGCCCACACCACCTGGCGGCCCAGGGTCTCGGTCGGGCGCGGCGAGCCGAACAGCGCCTTGGGCGTCCCGAGTTCCCGGGCCAGCCCCTCGATGTGGGTCAGCCTGCGGAACGCCTCGACCTGGCCGGCTTGCACGGGCCCGGACAGCACCGCGCCGTCCCGGTCGCCCGCCGGGGCGGACTCCCGGATCGCGGCGACCAAGTCGTGGGCGGCGGACTGATCGGCGGCGCACAGCGACCGGACGGCCGCGGCCCTGGCCTCGGCGAGCTCGACCGGGTCGGCGGCGTTGGACACCAGCCGGATGCCCGGGTTGGCCGCGCCGCCGGACAGCTCCTCGGCGACGGCGACGACCTGGTCGAACAGCGCGGGCACGCGCAGCGCGGCGATCAGGTCGTCCAGCGCGACCCCGGACCGCTCGACCGGCCGGGGCGCCGAGCGCTCGGGCGCCCACTCCACCCCGACCGGGTCGCCGACCCACAGGACCGTGGCGTGCCGCAGCGCGGGCGGCACGGTGAGCACCACGCCGTCCGACCCGCCGGGCACGTCGGCGGGCGCGGACTCGCCGACCGCGACGCACACGACGGCGGTGACCATGTCCCCGCTGAGCAGCGACAGGTACGTCTCCGCGTGCTCGACCAGCGCGTCGGCGTTGTCCACGACCAGGACCCCGCCCGCGAGCGTGGCCGGGCCGGTGTTCGCGAGGACACTGTCGGCGTCCTGGTCGCGCAGGTCGAGCAGGACGACCTTGGCCGTGTTCATGCCGCGCCGTCACCGC
This sequence comes from Actinokineospora sp. NPDC051303, assembly GCF_055586285.1. Classification (NCBI taxonomy): domain Bacteria; kingdom Bacillati; phylum Actinomycetota; class Actinomycetes; order Pseudonocardiales; family Pseudonocardiaceae; genus Actinokineospora; species Actinokineospora sp. NPDC051303. Next base: position 108,727 of record NZ_JBVJIN010000004.1, on the reverse strand, counting down.
CCAGGTCGCGCGCGCCCAGGTTCCGCGCGAAGTCGACCTGCTCGCGCAGGTCAAGCAGGTTCTTCTGGGTGTTCCCGACGGGCTGGCGCAGCGCGGCGGGCAGGGTCCGCGTCCAGAACTGCCGGAACACGGCGAGCTGCGGGTCCTGGCTGAGCACCCGGTGCTGCTCGGCTTCCTTGATCTTGAGCAGTTCGCCTTCGGCGAGGTCCACGACGGCGGCGAACTCGGGCGCGGGCGGCGACGGCGACCGGTCGGCCCGCGCGGGCATGCTCGCCATGAGCCGGGCCGCGAGGCTGCGCCGGGTCGGGTTGTCGTCGGTGATGACCCACCGCTCATACGCCTGTAGCACGCTGGCCCACGACGACAGCGCGCCCAGCGGGGTCAGCTCCAGCTTCATCGACACCGCTTCCCGGCTGCCCAGCTCCACGGTGATGTGGTCGGGGCTGGCGAGCCTGCCGGAGATGGCGACCTTGCCGTCCCAGGCCGCGCAGAGCAGCCGGTGCAGCACGTGGCCGCGGTCGGCCTCGTCCATGAGCAGGTAGTCCGAGTCCTGGCTCAGCCGCCGCCGCCAGGCCAGCGTGTCCTGCGGCTGCGGGTCGTGCTGCGCCCGTGCCCACAGCTTGATCACCCGGCGCAGCTCGGGCACCTCGGTGACGCCCATCGAGCTGCGGTTGAGCACCACGACCATGGCGTCGGCCTGCACCGCGCGGAACTCCGGCTCGCCGACCAGGTCGACCGGCAGCGCGACCTCGCGGCGCAGGAACCGCTCGATGTCGTCGTTCTCCTGCGCGGCGGGGTAGGTGAACAGCGCCTGGAGCGGGGCGTGCCCGTCCGGGGCGAACCCGCCGGGGACCAGTTCGGCCAGCTTCTGCCGGAACCGGATCAGGTCGCTCTCAGTGACGCTGTTGTCCCGCCGCTGCACGGCGTTGACCAGCAGGTCCTCCATCCTCGGCACCAGCGCGGGGCGGTTGCGGTCGCCGGGGCGCACCTGCTCGGCGACGGCCTGCTTGATCCGCTGCCGGACGTCGGCGACCGCGGCGGCCGGGTCCTGGCGGCCCTTGGCGAACGCCTCGGCCCAGCCGTCCTGGCCGAGCAGCAGGTTGAGCACGTGCCCCTCGTTGGCGTTGGGGCCAAGGTGCGGGGACAGGTCTTCCTTCAGTCGCGCCAGCACGCTCTGGTAGAAGCCCTCCAGGCCGCGGTCCTCGGCGGGCAGCAGGTAGGTCACGCCGACGCGCGACTTGTAGAGGTCCTTGGCGCGCTGGTCGAACTCCAGCGGGTCGTTGCGGGCGTGCGCGAGGAACTGCTCGTGCACGGCCCGGAAGTCCTCGATGAACGCCTGCCACGGCCGGTTCCACAGCCGGTGGCTGTCGTTCCAGGCCGCGTTCCAGATCCGCCGGGTTTGCCAGGCGTACCAGGCGTTCTGGAGTTTGAGCACGGCTTGGACCGGCTCGACGTCGATGCGCAGCCGCTGGAGGAGTTTCTTGGGCAGGCTGTTCGGCAGCGGCGGGCCCGCGTTGTTCAGGCCCGGCGGCGCGGCGGGCGGGGTGCGCCAGCCCTCCAGCAGCGCCCGGAAACCGCCTTTGTCCAACGGGTCGGTGAAGTCGCGGTGCCCGAACACGGTGCGCTGCAAGCGGAACAGGTCCAGCTCGCGCAGCAGCACCGCGGCGGCCTCGGCCGGGTCGAAGTCCTGCGCGAGCGTGGCGATCGGGCCCCCGAGCGCTTCCCGGCCGCGCTCGATGTTGGCGGCCATGACGTTGGCGCGCTCGGTCAGCGCCGCCACGACCGGCCCATAGCCGACCGGGTTGCCCAGCGCGGGGAGCCCCACGGGGGTCGCCTCCAGCAGCCGGTCCAGTCCGGCTGCGGTGATGAACTTCCGGATGTGCGCGCGGTTGCTTTCCGCGGCGCCCGGCGGGACCTGCAACTCGGTGACCGCGTTGGCGAGCAGGTGCGAGGCGACCACGTCGGTCAGCTCCAGCAGCGGCGTGGTCAGCGCGGCGACCGCGCTGGTGGTCACGCCGCGGCGGCCGACGCCGGTGTCGGCGGTGGCGTGCCGGTCGACCTTGCTGTTGATGAACCCGTCGGCGAAGGTCTGGTACGGCCGGTTCGCGCCGTCCTCGTCGTCGTCCTGGTCGGTCGGCCCGGCCCCGATCAGCGAGGTCATCAGCGAGACCATCGAGCGGTTGAGGTCGTCGCGGCGGACCCCGCCGACCGGGCGGCCGAACAGGAACGCGGTCTGCACGGTGTTCGGCCGAAGCTGGACCTGGCCCAGCTTCGGGTAGCGGACCGAGACCGCGCCGTGCGTGCCCTTGTCGTCCAGCTCGTCCGGCGAGCCCTGGGCGTTCTGGTCATCGATGAGCCGGAACAGGTCGACCAGGGCCGCGCCCGCGTTGAGGTCGGCGGGCCTGCCGCCGCCTTGGCCGTCGTCGAAGGCCGACGGCATGAGCACCAGCGGGTAGATCTCGGCTTCCTTCTGCCCCTGCCGCATCAGCTCGCCGATCAGGTGCAGGTAGTCGTAGAAGATCCCGCTGCCGGTGCCGCCCGCCACGGAGAACACCACGAACACGATCACCGGGTCGACCCGCTGGGTGCGCTTGCCGCTGACCACGAACAGGTCGCCCGCGGACTCGTTGATCGCCGCGATCGCGTTCTTGATCGCCAGCAGCGCGGTGTCCGGGTTGCGCCGGATCGTCTCGAACAGCACGCCCCGGCCCACGGTCGGCAACTGGCCCGCGCCGCGCAGCAGCGGCCCGATCCTCGGGTCGCTTTCCTTGGCGGGCAACCAGCTGATGGTCTCCTCGTCGGTGTTGATCCGCAGGCTCTGCGCGACGTCGGCCGAGTTCGCCAGCCGCGCGGGCACCAGGTCGAGGATCTGGTGCATCGTCTTCTGCGCCGCCTGCTCGTGCTCGCGGCCGGGCACCACTTCCCGGCGCACCCGCTGCAATTCGGTGGCGCTGAGGTCGGCGTAGACGAACTGGAGGCACGACGGAAGCTGGTAGGGCAGGTAGTTGGGGTTCTGCATGTCCGCCTGCAACCGGGTGCCGTCCGGGCCGCACAGCTCCTCCCGCAGCCGCTTCTCCAACTCGGCCCCGACCTTGCACCCGGTGCCGCCGAGTCCGACGAACAACATCGGCTGGTAGATCCTCATGACGTGGTCGTCCTCACGCTCGCTGGCCGGGTGGCTGGGTGGCTGGGTGGCTGGGTTCAAGTCTCATGTGGACACTCGCTGGTGGGATCTCGGGCGCCTGTCAGCCGAAGGGGTTGTCGGGGTCGTAGGGGTCCCGGCTCGCGCCGCGCCCGGAGCCGAACCGGTCCGCGCCGAACGGGTCCCCGCCGAACGGATCGGCGCCGTGACCCGGGGCCTCGGGACCGTGGGAATCGGGAGCGCGGGAGTCGGTGCCGAACGGGTCGCCGTTAGGCGGTGTGGCGCGGTGCCCGCCGCCTGCCGAGCCGTTGCCGAACGGGTCGGCGTACGAGCCCGCGAACGGGTCGGCAGGCGGCGTGGCCACCTGCTGGGTCCGCGCCGCCGAACTCGCAAACCGGTCCATAGTGGACGTCCCAAAGGGATCGTCGGGCGGCCCGGGCGTCGTCCGGCCGTCGACCGCCCGGGTGGCGTCGAGGATGGCGACGGCGAGGTCCCCGCCGATCTCGCGGCGCTCCCCGGGGGCCAGGACCACCGGCGGCGCGCCCGGCGCGGTCAGGCTGACGCCCTGGCCCGCGCGTCGGACCTGGTACGCGTCGGCCTCGCCCGGCCCGGCGTGCCGTAGCTGCGGCCCGGTGAAGTCGGTTTGCACGACGAACCCGAAGACCTTGCTGTTCGGGTCGCGGGGCACCAGCTCCCCGGCGAGGGAGCCGTTCCGCCAGAGCTGCGCGGTCAGCCCGCGCGCCTTGGCCGCGTCGCGGCGGGCACGCGCCTTGACCGCCAGCCACGCCAGCCCGATCAGCGCCAGCGCCAGCAGCGAGATCCACAGCCAGGAGTACTTCTCGATAATCCCCGGCTCCGGGGTGACCTCGGCGGAGAACAGCCGCTCGGCCACCACGACCGCTGGGTCCGCGTCGTCCACCAAGCGCAGCGTCGCCCCGCTCGTGCCCAGCGCGGTGTCCGCGCCGAACCGCAGGGCGAACGGGAAGTCGGTCGCCCCCGGGTTCGCCTGCACGATGGCCGGATCGACGGTCAGAGTGGTCCCAGGCACGGCGTCGGCGACTTCCAGCCGCAGCCGGGCGGGCCTGCCGGAGTTGTTCAGCACCGACACCGTGCCGGTGACCGTGCCACCCGGCGTGACACTCGCCCGGTTGACGTCGAAGAGGACCTGCGCCGTGATCGCGGCGGCGCTCTTGAGCACCTTGGCCGCCAGCACGCGGGTGTCGCCGCCGACGCCGATGCCGGTGACCTCGCCGGTGTAGGTGAGTTCGCCGGAGGCGTTGTCCGGCACCTTGAGCTGCCCGGTGAACGTGCCGTCGCCGTCGGCGTCGGCGAGGGTGACCCGCTGCGGGGCGAAGCCCGAACTGCCGGTCATCGTGGTGACGAAAGTGAGGCCCTGCAACGTCTGCGGGTCGGTGACCGCCCGGTTGCGGGCGCGCACCTGCATGCCGACCTCGACCGTCTGCCCGGCGGCGGGCTGCGGCGGCGTCGCGGTGAGGTACGCCTTCACGGCGGCCTGGTAGACCACGGTCGCGGCCACGTCCTGGGCGGGCACGTCCGCCGAGGACAGCCGGATGGTCCACCGCCCGGGTTCGGGATCGGTGACCCGGACCGATTCCGTCGAGGTCGTCTGCCCGGCGAACTCGAATCGCGTCCCGCCCGCGGCGGGCGCGGGCCGGTCGGCGTTGGGGGCCCGGTACTCCACCTGCACCCGCGCGTCGCGCTTGTAGACGACGATGGACGCGTCGCTGGCCACCGAGGGGATGTCGACGTGCAACTCGACCGAGCCGCCCTGCGGGACGCTGCCGGTGTCCAGCGGGCCGTACTTGACGCAGCTCGCCGAGCTGAGCGCGTTCGACACGGCGGCGAGGAGTTCGGTCGAGGTGGGCACGACCCGCTCGTGCGGGTTGGGCGCCGCGGGCGTGCAGCTGGCGCCCTTGGCGAATCCACGCAGCGCGCCGATGTCCACCGCGCCGAAACCCAGTGGCCACACCTGGGCGCCCGCCCGGTCCAGGTCTCCCAGCACTTCCTGGGCCTTGGCCGCGGCGGCGCCGTTGCGCCGCTCGGGAGTGTCGCCCCAGGACGGGCTTTGCGAGACGTCGAGTTTGCCGTCCGTCAGGAGGAACACGACTTTCTTGTCCGGGCCGTCCCCGTTGACGAAGGCCAGCGCCTGCTGGAGGGCGGCGACGTGGTCGGTGCCGTCGCCTTCGGCGTCGGTGCGCTTGCGCAGGCCGTCGACGCACTTGGCGAGCGCGTCGCGGTTCTGCGGCGCGTCGAGCCGGGTCGGCTGGCACACCACGTCGACCGCGCTCTGCCCCGGCCGCTCCGAGCTGCCGAATCCGACCACGGACACGACCGAGCCGGGGGCGAGCGCGCTGAACACGATCGTCCGCGCCGCCTCCTGCTCCTTGACGAGGTCGGCGTCGTTGATGCTGCCCGACTCGTCCACGAGCACGACGATCCGCAGCGGCGGCAGTGTGGCCGCCGGTTCCTGCGCGACTCCGGTCGCCGCCGTCGCGGGGGCGAGCAGTGCCGCGACGGCGAACGCCGCCGCCAGGAGAACTCGTCGGTAGGTTTTCTTTCCGCGCCATGCCATGCGGTTGCGCCAATCCACGTTCGCTGCTGCCAACGACTCTTCCAGCACTTCTCGGACGTCGGGTATCGCCAAGATCGACCCCCGGCCGCATTCCGTTACACCGAAATGGGGGAACGTTCCGCTCTTGTGTCCGCTCACCGGTAACAGTACAGGCAGAACAGAAGGAAACCGGCAAGAACGGGACACGTCAAGCATTCGTCCGAGGATCGACCGATGCCACCGATGTGACAACTGGTCACATTTCCGACGTCAGCAGCGAATACCGTGTCAACCCTTTCCAGTATTTGTCCTGTTTTTGTCAGATTGACTGGCAGGAAAGCGCCAGAGGCGAGAAGTGTTCATTCGCGCGGCCCGCTCCCCGCCTGTGAACCAGCCCACTAACGGGTGAAACAGTGCGGCGTCCGGGTACGCCACCGGTGACGGCCCAGCCCCGACGGGAGGGAGAGCTGTGACGGACGGCTGGCTGCGGGTCGGGTCGGCGGCGGTGGTCGCGGTGCTCGCCTACGGGGTGTTCCTGCTCGCCGAGCGGCTGCTGCGGCGGGCGCTGCGCAGGCTGGGGCAGCGCTCGGCGCTGCTGCTTGAGCTGACCGAGCACACCGCGCGCCCGCTGCGCTGGTTCGTGGCGATGGTCGTGCTGCGGGTGACCGTGGGCGTCGCGCTGCCCGCCGGGCCGTGGCGCGAGCCGCTCTCGCACGCGCTCACCCTGGCGCTGATCGCGACCGGGGCGTGGCTGCTGGCCGGGGTGCTGGTGTCGGTCGAGCAGACTTTGCTGTCGCGGCTGCGGGTGGACGAGCGCGACAACCGGCACGCCCGACGGGTGCAGACCCAGATCACCCTGGTCCGGCGGGTCACCGTCGCCGGGGTCGCGGTGCTGGCCCTGGGCACCATGCTGATGACCTTTCCCGCCGCCCGCGCCGCGGGCACGAGCCTGCTGGCCTCGGCCGGGGTCATCGGCGCCATCGCGGCCCTGGCCGCGCAGTCGCTGCTCGGCAACGTCTTCGCTGGCCTGCAGATCGCCTTCAGCGACGCCATCCGGCTCGACGACGTGGTGATCGTCGAGGGCGAGTGGGGCCGCATCGAGGAGATCACCCTGACGTACCTGGTCGTGCACATCTGGGACGACCGGCGGCTGGTCATCCCCACCTCGTACTTCATGTCCAAGCCGTTCGAGAACTGGACCCGCCGGGAGGCCGCACTGCTGGGCACGGTGGAGCTCGACGTGGACTGGACGATGCCGGTGGAGCAACTGCGCGCCGAGTTGCGGCGGATTCTGGAGAGCACCGACCTGTGGGACGGCCGGGTCTGCGTGTTGCAGGTGACCGACGCGGTCAACACGCTGGTCCGCGTGCGGGCCCTGGTGAGCGCGGCCGACGCGCCCACCCTGTTCGACCTGCGGTGCCTGGTCCGCGAGCGGCTGGTCGGCTGGACCCGGGCCAAGCACCCGTACGCGGTGCCGCGGCTGCGCACCGAGCACGTGCCCACGGTCTCCCCCAACGGGTCCCGGGCCGGGCTCACCGAGCCCGACCACGACGCCCGCCTGTTCGGCGAGAGCCCGGACGGCCGCGAGCGCGTGCAGACCTTCACCGGCCCGGAGCCGACCACCCGGCCCGCCGACTGACCCGTTTGACCTCTGGTTGGCCCTCCCGGCTCTGCCCTACCGTGCCGCGGTAGCCGCGGTTGCCGTGCTGAGGGGATGGCCGACAGTGAGCGCTTGGCCCGAGTTGCGGGTGTCCCGAACGATCCGCGCGGGCAGCGCGCCCGGGACTGTCATCCGCTGCGGGGTGCTGGACACGGCGCTGGCCGACGTGCCCGTCTCGGTCGTGTTCTTCTTCCGGCGGGCGGTGGACGAGATCCGCCTCGCCGATGGCCTGGCCCGCGCCCTGGCCCGCCTGCCGCTGTTCGCGGGCAGGCTCCGCACCCGCGCCGACCGCCTGGACCTGGTCTGCGACGACGCGGGCGTCCCGTTCACGGTCTTCGACGTGGCCGAGACGCTGCCCGAGGCGGTCGCCCGCGCGCCCCTGCCCGGCTCCGGCTACGTCGAGCACGTCGAGGCCCCGAAGGCCAGGGCGGGCGGGCTGCCGCTGCTCACGGTCCGGGTCACCCGGTTCTCCGACGGCGCGATGGCCCTGGGCTGCTCGTGGCACCACGCGGTGGGCGACCTGGCGACGTTCGCGCTGCTCATGCGCACGTGGTCGGCGGTGGTGGCGGGCCTGCGGCCACCCGAGGTCGAGCTGGTCGCCGACCCGGACGCGCGCCTGGGCCGGGTCCTGCCGCCGGGCGGCTCCGACCGTCCCGGCTTCCGCCTCCCCGACGCCGAGGACGCCGCCCGGCTGCTCCAGGAGCTCGACTCCGCGGTCCGGGCGAACCACACGGCGCAGATTTACTTCGGCGACGCCGAGCTGACCCGGCTGCGGGCGGCGCTGGCCGCCGAGGGCGGGCTCTCTGTCGACGGCCTTTCCGTCAACGCGGCCCTCTGCGCCCATGTCACCACCACGATTCGCGCTCTGGACGACGACCGGGAGCCGCGCCTGCTGGCCATGCCGGTGAACAGCCGCCGTTTTCTCGGCCTGTCTCCCGCGGTGACTGGCAACCTCGTGACCGAGATCGTCCTGCGCTGCCCGCCCCAGGCTGGCGCCGGGGCGCTGGCGGCCGAGATCCAGGCCGCCGTGACCGGGTTCGCGGGGGCGCACCTCAATTTTCGCGCCACTCTGGAGTTCCTGGCCGCCGTCGGCCACGCCCGCCTGCGCGACTGCGTCCCGGTCGGTTTCGATCCGGGAAACCGCACCATGCTGGTCAGCAATTGGAGCCGTTTCGGCTTCTACGACATCGCCTTCGACGGCGAGCGCCCCGCGTTCTTCAGCCCGACCGCCGCCCTGCGGCTCCCCTGGGGGGCGGCACTGGTGGAGGGTTTCGACAACACGGGAATGCTGTGCACGGTGACGCTTCCCGCCCGGCTCGCGGCCGCATTGCGCGACTCAGCGGGCACAGCGGCGCTGCACCGGTTTCGACACCCCGCCGACGTCTTGCCCCCGCTCGCGTCGGCGGTCCGCGCACTGATCTGAACGCGTTTCGGCTAGCGCGAAGACGTTTCGTAGGCGCGCAGGATGGTTTGCTCGACGGTGTTGCCTTCGGCGTCCGCCGCGGTCGCGCGCAGCGCCACATGGCGGGTTCCCGGTGGGTGGGTGATGGTGGCGACGGCGTCCGGCGATCCCGGGGCGCGGGTCACCGGGACCGGGAACCAGGTGCGGCCGTCGTCGACGGACGCGGCGACCGCCAGTGTGGGGATCGTGGTCGGCGGGGCTCCTTCTTGTCGTTGGACGGCAAGGGGGACACGCACGCTCGGGGCGGTCACCTGGTTGTCGGCGTTCAGGTCCGGCGGGGCGAAGCGGACGGCCATCAGAGGCAGCGGCACGCCGCCCTTGCGGGTTTCCGGTCGGGCCGAGGTGAAGGTCCAGGCGCAGGCGATTTCCGTGCTGTACCGGGAAAAGGCGGCGCGGGTGGCCCTGGCTTCCAGCCGGTAGCGGGCCGGAGCCGCCGGGACGTCGAACGTGCCCTGGCCGGGCAGGTCGGTCTCGCCGATCTTGTCGCCTTCCCGGTACAGCGCCGTCGCCGCCGAGTCTACTATGGACACACCGGTGCGGTCGAACCCCGCGTCGCCGAACAGCGGGATGGTCAGCGACATCGTATCCGCGGACCGGGAAGCCCAGTCGCCGTGCGCCAGCGAGGGGGTGAACACGGCCGAGTTCCACTGGTCCGCGTAGGTTTTTCCGGGCTGGTGGTCTTGCCCGCCGCCGGTGAGCACGGTTTCGGTGCGCCTGGCGTCGCGGACCGGTTTCCACTGCTGGAACTCCGCGGACCACCGGAGGCCGTCGGCGTTGTGGTACTCGACGCGGGTCGAGGGGATGGGCAGGGTCAGGCCGTAGCCGGTGGCCGCGCCGAACAGCGGCTCCTGGGCTATCCAGAGCTTGGTTCCACCGCGCCCCTTGGCTTGCTCCCGATACACGGTGTCCACTTTGGCCAGTCCGGCGTCGGCGACCGTGCGGGTGAAGCCGGTCGGGAAGCGGCCGTAGTCGAACCAGTTCAGGGCGTAGGTCACCGGACTGCCGGGCAGGTCCCACGCCGCCGATGCTGGCGATGAGTTCCCCGTCCGGAACGGGCCCGCCGAGCTGGCCGATGAAGATCCGCTCGAAGGTGTCGCCGAGGACCCCGGTCGACAGGGCGCCGCGGGTATAGGCCGCGCCGACCGCGCGCGGGCGCACGCCGGGGCGGGTGAAGGAGACCACGACCGGGCGGGCGGCCGCGGCGGCGAGGACGACCGTGGTGTCCGCGGTGACCTCGACCGAGGGGTGGACGACCTTGTGGGAGTTGGCCGTCACGCCGTCCGGGCGGGCGGTGGCCAGCACCGCGTCCACGTGGTAGCGGCCTTTGCGGACCCGCACCGTGCCGACGCCGCCGACGGTGGCGACCGGGCGGTAGGCGACCAGGTCGAATACCAGGGCGAAGTTGCGGTCGGAAAGCTGGCCGTTGCCGTCGACCGCGCGCAGGGTCAGGTCGTAGCTCTCCGGCTCCCGGTCCACGGCGACCGGCGTGGTGATCCGCCGCCCGCCCGCCTCGGCCAGGATTCGGGCGCTGAACGCGCCGTCCGGCCCGGGAAGCGCGGTGTCCGCCGAGACCTCGACGCTCGCGGCGCCGTGGGCGGGCACGACGATCTCGCTGGCGGACAGGCTGAACATGCCCGCGGGCGCGTCGGAATCGGCCAGGGACAACCGGAACGTGACGGGCTGGTCCTCGGCGTTGTGATACGTCACCGTTTTCGTGGTCACCGGGTCGTCCCCGTGCGGCCACGGCTGCCTGCCCAGCGACACCGACGCGGGCTCGGCGTGCCCGGTCTGCGCCACCGCCCGCCCGACGTCCACCCGGCCCGCGCCTTGCGCGAACCCGCCCGCGCCCGCGATCGGCGCGGCCGACCCCAGCAGCGCCGCCTTGATCCGCGCCCCGGTCCAGTCCGGCCGAAGCTGCGCCACGATCGCCGCCGCCCCCGCGACGTGCGGGGCCGCCATCGACGTGCCGCTGCGCGACCCGTGCCGCGCGCGCCCGGGAACCGCGGCGGTGATCTCGACGCCGGGCGCCACGATGTCCGGCTTGAGCGCGGCGTCGCGCACCCGGGGCCCGCGCGCGGAGAACCCGGCCAGCGCGTCGTCCCCGTCGACCGCGCCCACCGCCAGCGCGGCGTCCGCGCTCGCGGGCGAGGACACCGTCTCCGCGCCGTGCCCGCCGTCGTTGCCCGCGGCGACGACGAACAGCGTGCCGTGGGTGGCGCTGAGCCGGTTCACCGCGGTCTCCAGCAGGTCGTCCTCGGCGGTGTCGGGGCCGCCGAGGCTGAGGTTGACCACCTTCGCCCCCGCCTGCGCCGCCCACGCCATCCCGGCGAGGATCGCCGACTCCGGGCAGCCCTGGGCGTCGCACACCTTGCCGATCAGCAGCGACGCCTCGGGCGCGACGCCGACGTAGGCGCCGGACCCGGCGATCGTGGCGGCGACGTGCGTGCCGTGGCCCACCTCATCTGTCACCTGCCCGTCCGCCGCGTTCCGGCCGGTGAACGCGCGCGTCTCGGCGATCCGCCGCCGCAGGTCGGGATGGGTGGTGTCGGCGCCGGTGTCGAGGACGGCGACCCGCACCCCCTTCCCGGTGAGCCCGGCCCGCCACGCGGTCGGCGCGCCGATCTGGGGGACGCTGTGGTCGAGGCTGAGCGCGCGGACGCCGTCCAGCCAGATCCGGCCCCCGGCCCGCGTCGCGCGCTCGCGCCAGAACCCCGCGGCGTCGCCCTTGGGCACCCGGACGGCGGTCATGCCCACGGCCGACAGCGCGGTGCCGCGCACGCCAGTGGCGGGCGTGATCAGCGGCAGGTCCGCGGCGCGCTCGTCGGAGTACCCGGCCCGCAGCAGCCCGGCCACGTCGAAAAGCCGCTGGTCCAACCGGTTCGCGTGCAGGTCGGCCCACGCGTCCGACGGGACGACCAGCAGCCGGGGACCGGCGCCCGCCGTGGCGAACTGGACGTGCTCGCGGCCCGGCCCCGGGTCGACCGCGGGAACCAGTCGCTCGCCCACCCGGCGCACGGTGACGTGGTCGCCGGTGATCAGCGTGACCGACCCCAGGTACGCCGACGGCGGCGCGGGCGCGCCCGCCTGGCCCACGCCGGGCGCCGCGACGCCGAGCGCGGCGGCGCTGACGACGGCCACGAGAGCAGGCAGTTTCCGCATGTCCCCAACCAAGTCGAGGGCCGAGGGCGGCGTCAAGATCCGATCGTAGGGACCTCGCGTTCAGTCCACAGAGGACACTGTGTCCCAAATCCGCGCCCCGGGCGCGTAGTCCAGGGAGTCGACGGCGACGACCCGCCTCGATACGCTCGTGATCAACCGACGCGGAGGTGGCATGGCCGACGAGGTGAGCTTCGGAACGGCCCTGCGCCGGGGACGCCTGGCCGCGGGGCTGTCGCTGGCCGCGATGAGCCGCGCGGTCAACTACTCCAAGGGGTACCTGAGCAAGGTCGAGACCGGGGTCAGCCCGCCGACGCCGTGGCTGGCCCGGCGCTGCGACCAGGTGCTCGGCCTCGGCGGCACGCTGGCCGACCTGGTCCCCGCCGACTCCCCCGGGCCAGCCGAGCGGGTCGCGCCCGCCGGGACCGTGTGGATGATGGGGCTGGGCAACAGCGGGTCCTGGTACGCGCCGATGGAGGCGCACGAGGCCGCGGCGCTGGCGGCGACCCCGGCGATGGCGTTCCGGATCGCGGCGGACACCGTGCCCAGCGCGGTCGCCCACGACAGCGTGGCGTCGGGGTTTTCCGCGGTGTTCGACCATTTGCGCTCGGTCGGCCGGGCCACGCTGCCCGGCACGGTGCTGCCGGTGCTCGTCTCGCAGGTGCAGGTGATCCGCGGGCTCGCCGAGAGTACGAGCGGGCAGGCGGCCACCCGGCTCACCGCCCTGTCGGCCCGCTGCGCCGAGTACGCGGGCTGGATGGCCCAGGAGGACGGCGACGACCGCGCCGCCCGGTGGTGGACCGCGCTGTCGGTCGAGCTGGCCGAGCGCGCGGGCGACCTGGACCTGGTCGGCTACGGGCTGGTGCGGGAGGCCGAGATCCGGCTGTACCGCGAGGACGCCGACGGCACGGTGGAGCTGGCCGCGCGGGCCGGGTCGCTGCCCGGGGTGCTGCCGCGCACCCGGGCGCTGGCCGCGCACCGCGAGGCGCAGGGCCATGCGCTGGCCGGGCGGATCGGCGCGTGCGCCGCCGCGCTCGACCGGGCGCGCGAGCAGTGGGCCGAGTCCGCCCGCGCCGCCCGAGGCGACGCCCCGCTGGGCACGACGACGGTGACCGACCTCGGCGCGATGGTGGAGGGCTGGTGCGCCTACGAACTGGGCGCGCCGCACGACGCGATCGACCGGCTGCACGTGGGATTGTCCGGCACGCCAGAGGATTCCCTGCGCATCCGCGGGCTCATCGGGATGCGGCTGGCGCTGGCCTACGAGGCCGTCGGCGAGCTGGCGGAGATGGAACGGTTCGCCCGCGCGGCTTTGGCCGCTGTGCCCACGGTCCGCTCGGCCACTGTCCTGAGTCAACTGCGGCTGCTGTCGCGGGCGTTGGGGCGGCACACCGGCAAAAGCGCGGCCGCCGAGCTGCGCGCCGACATCGCCCAGACGGTGGCGCGGCTGCGGCGGGAGGACTGAGACGGTGACTGTCCTCTCTGGACCGACTCAGGCGCGCCGATGACGTGGTTTTATTATCTCATGCACAATAAGCCGTCTCCGCCCTGGCGCACGGTGTCCAGCGACATCGCGCATCGGAACCCCTGGTTCGTCCTGCACCGCGACGAGGTGATCCGGCCGGACGGCGAACCCGGCCAGTACTACCACGTCCGCTCGCCCGGCGCGGTGACGGTGCTCGCCATCGATGAGACGGATCATGTGCTGGTGACCCGGCAGTGGATCTACACCCACGGCGGAGCCGAGTGGCGGCTGCCCGCCGGCGCGATCGACGACACCGACGCCGACCCGTTCGCCGCGGCGCGCCGGGAACTGGCCGAGGAGACCGGGTTCCGGGCGGACACGCTGCGCCCGCTTGGCCGGATCAGCGGCTGCGACAGCTTCTCCGACCACGTCGACCACGTGTTCGTCGCGACCGGTCTGACCCCGGGCAGACCCCGGCCCGCTGGCGGCGAGTTGGACCTCACCACGCACTGGCTGGACTTCGCCGAGGGCCTGGCTCTGGTCCGGCGGGGCGAGATGCGGCACGCGCCCAGCGCGCACGCCTTTCTGACGATAGCGCTCGAACGCGCCACCCGGGAATAGCGCCACAACGCCCGACAGGGGACCACACGATGTGGTCCCCTTGGGGGCCGCGAAAGCGGCTTAACACAGACAGAAGTCGGATGTGGCGGCTCAGGCGGAGAGCCCGGCGAGCTGGGCCAACACGATCAGCACGGCGTGGGTCTGCATTGTTCTCGCACCTCCCTCCCCTTTCTCGTGGACCCACCGCGGGCCGTTTTCCGGGCGCGCGCCACCCACCCAGCGACCGGGTGCGCGTCGCGTTCCTTTCTCGACCGGATCGGTCTCGCGTTGTCGAGTCCTTTACCGCGCCGCCGGAAATGTCCGCGGCTTTCGGTGTCCACTCCATGGTCGCGTGGCGCGCGCCGGGGCCACCAGGGGTTTCCTGTTGCCTTCCGCGCGGCTGGGGCGGGAAACGTCGGCCCGTCGGCTGACGATGATCCGCCCCGTATGGTTACGTGACCGGCGACTGGTGCAGTACGCCGCAGGGAGGCGCCCCATGACCGAGCCGCTGGACCGACTCGTCGGCGACCTGAAGGCGTTGCGCAAGGGCCGGGGCATCCACGCCCCGAACCTGGTGCGGCTCGCCTCGGGCGCGCTCGGCCAGGCCTGCGCGGTGCTGGCCGAGGACGAGCCAGCCCGGGTGCGGGCGAAGGTGCGGGACCGGTTGCGCGGCCTGGCTTCCCTGTTGCAGGAAGACCTCCGGGTCGCCGCGTTCGCCGCGTTCGCCTTGGACGAGGACTTCAACCAGGCCCTCTACACCGACCGGCTGCAACTGGCCGGGGCCCGGCTCAGCCGGGACGTGCGCACCGTCCGCCGCCGGGTGGACGAGGCGATCGACCGGATCGCCGAGCTGGCGCTCACCCCGGCGGGCGAGAGCGACGCGGCGGAGGCGGCGCGGATTGGCTGGCACACGGTGTCTCTGCGCGCTTTGGTCGTGCTCGACGGGCCCGCGCCCGAGGTCATCGAGTTCCGCAGGATCGCCGCCGACCGCGACGGCCTCGGCGAGGTCGACATCGCCATCACCAAGGCGAACGACACCGAGCCGCTGCCGCAGATCCTGCACGGCGGCACCCTGGTCCACCTGTCCTCGGACAAGCCCCGGCGGCCCCGGCTGGGGCTGCGGATGAGCGAGCGCCTTGACCGCGCCGACGAGCACGAGTTCGTCCTGCGCCGCCGCGTTTCCAGCCACGAGCTGATGCTGCCGTATTTCGCCTGCACGCCGGAGAACCGCTGCGACCACTTCGATTTGCGGGTCAGGTTCGACCGCGGCAGGCCGCCGCGGCGGGTCGCCCGGATTTCCCGGGCGATGCAGGACGATCTGCTGGACCCCGGCTACCAGGGGGAGCCGATCCAGCCGGACTCGGTGGGCGATGCGCATGTCTCCTTTGACAATCTGACCCTCAATCGCGCCTACGGGCTGGGCTGGTGGTGGACCTGACGGCCGAGCGGGTCGGCGGGTAGCGCCAGGTCCGCCAGGTCCGCCGCCGTCGCCATGGTCTCCGTGTGGCGCGGACCGAGCAGGACGCGTTGCGCCGCAAGCACTTCGGTCAGGACGACGCGCTGTTCGTCCAGCTTTCCCAGTGCCCGCAGCGCTTCGGCCATGCCGTGCCGCAGCCGCGGCCACAGCGGCTCGCCGTCGCCGACCTCGGACCGCACCAGCTCGGCCGCCCGCCGCAGCGCGGTCAGCGCCTCGCTCGGCGCGCTGGCGACCAGCGCGCGGCACCGCCAGACGGCCGCGGTGAGCGTGAGCAGGCTGCGCTCGCCGTGGCGTTCGCCGTAGTCGGAGTAGAGGACTTCCAGGTCTGCCAAGGAGGCGCGGCGCGGGTCGGGCAGGCCGGTGCGCGCGGCGAGGTCGCGGGCGAGCCGCGCGTCGGCGAACACGCACCGGGCCGCGACGAACCACCGGTGGTGGAACAGCCCGGCGCGCTCGTGGTGGCTGATCACCGACCGGGCCGCGTCGATCGCGCCGCCGATCTCGCCAGCGGGCAGCGCGGAGCGGGCGTATTCCAGCCGGGCCTCGACCAGGTTCGGCGCGGGGATCTCGGCGGCCGGACCGGCGGGCAGGTCGACGGCGAGGACCCGCAGCGCCTCGGCCGGTCTGCCGCGCAGCCGCAGCCCGGCCGCCCGGCCGACCCGGAACGCCACCGCGTCCGGCCCGGCTCCGGTGAGTTCTCCCCGTGCCCAGCACAGGTCGTCGGCCTCGGCGTACTCCCCCAGCCGGTCGCAGGCCCGCGCCGCCAGGACCCGGGCGCGGTGGAGTTGGTCCGCCGTCGCGGATTCCCGCGCCAGCACCGCCCGCGCCACCCGCAGCGACTCGGCGTCGGCGCCTGCCGCGCCGTGGGCGGCCGCGGCGGCGAGCAGCGCGCCGACGTCGTCCGGGCGCAGCCGCGCGATCTCCGCGCGCAGCGTCGCGGCGTCGCGCGCCTGCCCGCGCTCGGCCCGCGGTCGGGCCAGCGCTCCCAGCAGCGCGACCCGCCGCGGCACCCCGATCCGCTGGTCGAAGGCGAGCGCTTCGGCATGGTGCTCCTGGTCCAGCGCAAGGGTTTCCGCGCGCAGGATGGCCTCGGCCGCGGCGATCGCGTCCGCGCGTGACGCCGCGTAACGCGCGCCGCCGCGGTCCTCGGCATCGACAGCGGCGTCGACAACGATGACCTCGCCGGGAATGTCCGGGCTCGCCGCCACCCCGGTAAGCAGCGTCCGGACATGCTCGGACGGCACGACGAGCCTGCGCACCTCATCCGGGGTCAGCAGCGACGGCGGCACGTCCTCGACAATCCACAGCACCGGCAGCGCCGCCGCGTCGACGGCGCCCGCGATGGCCCGCCGGATGCGGGCCGGACTCGCGCCGTCCACCCGCACCCCGACCTCGGCCGCGATGCGGTGCAGGTCGGTCAGATACCGCCCCAGCGCGCCGATCGGCGTCTCCGGGCAGGCGGCCAGCGGCCCCGACCGGTGGATGCCGCCGGGATAGGCGTGGGCGTAGGACTCGGCGTACTCGTCCAGCAGGGCGGAAAAATCCGTCCGGCCCACCACCGCGACCGGCGCGGCCGAGGACAGCGCCTCGTGCACGGAGTCGAGCACGCCCGCGACCGGGCGGGGCGTCCACCGCGCCCACAGCGCGAGGCGTTCCCGGGCCTCGTCGGCGTCGAGCACCACCTCGACGGCCGCGTCGGCGTCGGCGGGCAGCGCCAGGGCCGCCCGCCAGACCCGGAGCCCGAGCAGGTCCCGGGCGCGGGCGGCGGCCGCGGAGTCCGGGCGGGCGCGGAAGCCGACGAGGACGAGCACGGTCGGCAGCGCGTGCGCGTCCGCGCCGTCGCGGCCGACGCACAGCAGGCCGTGCTCGACGTGGTCGACCGCCGTCGGCGCGTCCAACAGGTCGGCGACCAGCGCGTCGTCGGCGCGTCGATAGGTCAGCGCGACGCCGGGCCTGCGGACCCAGGCCACCCTGGCCAGCATCCGGCGAACTGGCGTGACCGGCCGATCGGCAAGCGTATCCACCACGGCTACCTTCCTCGCGTTCTGGCGAAAACCCAGGCGCTCCGCCCGAACACCTACGGCGCGGCCACCGCGCCCGTGACTCCGGAGTGGACAAATAATGGACAATCTCCTTTCCCCGCCGTCGATATCCCCCTACTGGAGGAACCGGCACACCTTGTCGTGCGCCTGCCTGGCCAGCCGGACCACCTCGCCGGGGTCGACGCCGAGCCGCCGCGCGGTCTCCGCCGGGTCGCGGTCGCGGCGCCGGTCGCGGTAGGCGACACGCTCCTCCTCGGTCAGCCCCATCGCCTCGCACAGCGTCTTCGCTGCCCGCGACTTGTTCTGCCGGGTCGCCTCGTGCGAGCGCCCGAGCAGGTCGGCGATCTCGACCAGGGACACCGAGTCGCCGCGCACCAGCGCCTCGACCACCGCCCGCTGGGCCTCCGGCAGGACGGTGTCGAGCAGGCCGACCACCCGGTCGGTGTCGTCATCGTCGTCCCACCGCGCCGGAGCCAGGGCCGCCAGCGTCTCGGCGTCGGTGGCGACCGGTGCCCGGCCCGCCTTGCGCAGCAGTTCGAGTTCGGCGAACCGCACGCACCGGGCGACCCACGCCATCAGCTGCGGGTGCTCCGGGTCCACCGTCGCCTGCTTGAGCAGCCGCTCGATCGACTCCTGGTACAGCTCGTCGAAATCCAGCCGGGACCGCCGGGCCCAGGTGAACACGCAGCGCCGAAACCCCCGGTCGTACTTGCCCGTGATCAGGTCGACAACCGCGCGCCCCGGCTCGGTCGCGGCCCGGTCGCTCTCGTGCGCCCGGCGGACCCGCCGGGGCGACGGGAGATCGCCCGCGCCCCCGAGCGGGACCCCCTCTTCGTCTGCCATGCCATGCCTACTCTCGCCAACCTGCCGTCCTCCCCTGGAGCAACAGGATGGCTTGCGCGACAACGGTTCCGCTGCCCCAAACGCTGGACAATGCGGTAGCGAGTGGACAGTGCGGCGTCCACTGGACGGATACTGGCCATCGAGTGGACACCGCCGTCCGGCCCGGTCGGCGCCCGCGCTGTTTCCGCGCATCTTGTTTACGGAGCGGCGTCGGCGACTGTGACCGCCCGCTCCACCTCGACTTGCCCGGGGGCCGACAGCACGTCCCTGGGCGGGGGCGGCGGCAGTTGCGCGGCATCGGCGGACGCGGCCTGGTAGCCGACCGCGATGCCCAGCGCGAAACCGATGACCACCAGCCAGAACCCGAACCGCACCGCCGACACCGCCGACATGAGCACCTGCATCGCGAACTCCTTCGGTGAGACGAGACCACTGCTTGATGACTCGATCATCACGCGCGAGAACGCTTGTGAGACAGGGGTTTCCCGTTGCCCCGGGTTGCGAAAGCCCGTCAGCGCAACGGATGCGCAGTTCCGCCTGGGGATCTTACCGGCCGCGGACACCAGAATCCTGTCCACAAACCGGGATTCGCGCAACCGCCCCTCAGCGGGACACCAGCGGCAGCAGGCCCCGGATGAGGTCGACCAGGTTGTCCGGGGTCACCCTCGGGTCGATGACATGCCGGGTGGCCAGGCCGACCGCGAGGTTCACGGCCGACTCGACCAGCGTGCGCACCGGCACGCCCGGGGTGACGCCGTGGTCGGCCAGCCGGGTCTCGATCGCCGCGGCGAGGGTGTCGACCACCGACCGCTGCCGGTCGGCCTCGGCGTTCACGAGCCGCGCCTCGTCGCGGGCGTCGAGCGCGAACTCCAGTTCCAGCCGGGGCCAGCCGCTGGCCATGGCCGTGGCCGTCCAGTCGCGGAGCCGGTCGAGGCCGTCGGCGATGGCGCCCGCGCCGCCGATCAGGTCCTGCAACTCGCCGATGCGCTCGCGCTGGATGTCGCGCAGGACGAGCAGGGCCAGTTGCGCCTTGCCGTCGAAGTTGGAGTACACCGCGCCGGTGGTGACCCCGGTCTCCTCGGCGATTCGCGCGATGGACGTGGCGTGGTAGCCGTCGCGGAGGAACAGGTCGCGGGCGGTTCGCAGCAGCGCCTCGCGGTTCCTCGTCTGAGCCTCGGCCCGGCTGAGACGCGCCATGGGGGGAATCCTAATCGGTGGACCCGAAGCGTTGACAACGCCCACATACCCACGATATCCAGATAGCGACATTATTCCAAGCGTGCGGCTGAGCGGAGGTCGGTCAGATGGCAGCCCGCCGCCACCCGCTCCTCACGCGCCTGTCCCGCAGCGGGGCCGCGCACTGGATGGCCAATCCGCGCTCCCACGTCGACGCGGCCGACCTGCGCGCGGCCGTGTCCGGCCGGGTCGTGCTGGTCACCGGCGCGTCCTACGGCCTCGGCGAGGCGACGGCCCGGCGCCTGGCCCAGGCCGGGGCGACGGTGCTGCTCGTCGCCAGGACCGCCGCCGCGCTCGACGCGCTGGCCGCCGACCTGCGCCGCTCGGGCGCGACCGCGCACCCCTACCCGACCGACCTGACCGACCCCGGGCAGGTGGAGGCGCTCACCGAGCGGGTGCTGTGCGAGCACGGGCACGTGGACATCCTGGTCAACAACGCGGGCAAGTCCATCCGCCGGTCCATCGCGAAGTCCACCGGCCGGTTCCACGACTTCGAGCGCACCATCGGGGTCAACTACCTCGGCCCGGTCAAGCTGTTCCTCGGCCTGCTGCCCGCGATGCGCGCCCGAGGTCGCGGGCACCTGGTCAACATCTCCACGATCGGCGTCCAGGTCCCGCCCGCGCCGAGGTGGGCGGCCTACCAGGCGTCCAAGACCGCGTTCGACGTGTTCTTCCGCAGCGCGGCGACCGAGATCGCCCGCGACGGGGTCACCGCCACCTCGGTCTACATGCCGCTGATCCGGACCAGGATGAGCGCCCCCACCCGCGTGTTCGACAACCTGCCCGGGATGTCGGCCGACGAGGCGGCGGGCGTGGTGTGCCGGGCGATCGTGCGGCGGCCCAGCCAGATCAGCCCGTGGTGGGCGGACCTGACCGAACTCGGCGCCGCCGCCACTCGCCGCCCCTGGCAGGCGATCGCGAGCCGGTTGCACGCGGGCGGCAGACGCGGGAGCGTGCGGACATGAGACGACTGGGTAGCGCGGGGAAGCTGACCAGCGGAGCCGCGATCCTGCGGCACACCGCCGCCGCGCTGGTGAGCACCGGTCTGGCGCGGCAGTCCCGGCCCGCCCAGCTGCGCGACATGCGGCGTGCGGTGCGGCACACCGGCACCTCGCCCGCCACCCTGCTCGCGGTCGCCGCCGCGCACCGGCCGGACGCGCTGGGCCTGGTCGACGACCGCGGCACGCTCACCTTCGGCCAGTTGAACGACGCCGCCGCCCGGCTGGCCCGCGGCCTGGTCGACCGGCACGGGCTGCGCCCCGGCGCCACCGTCGCGGTCCTGTGCCGCAACCACCGCGGCTTCGTCCTCGCCAGCGCCGCGGCGGGCCGGGTCGGCGCGGACGTCGTCTACCTCAACACCGAGTTCTCCGGCCCGCAGCTCGCCCGGATCTGGTCCCGGCTGGGCGCCGATGTGCTGGTGGTGGACGAGGAGTTCCTGCCACTGGTTCCCGCTGGCACACCGAGAGTCGTCGCCTGGCACGAGACCGCGACCGGAGAGTCCACTGTGGACGAGTTGGTCGCGGGCCACGCGCCGCTGCCCGCGGTGGGCAGGCTGCGGCAGGGGAAAGTCACCATCCTGACCTCCGGGACGACCGGGACGCCCAAGGGCGCGCCGCGCACGCCGAGCCCGCTGGCCGTCCTCGGCCCAGCCGTGACGATCCTGCGCCGCACCAGGCTGCGCTCCGGCGACCCGGTGCTGATCGGCCCGCCGCTGTTCCACGGCTTCGGGCTCGCCGCCTGGGCGCTGGCGGTGTTCCTGCGCTCGCCGGTGGTGCTGCGGCGGCGGTTCGACCCGGAGGTCGCGCTCGCCGACATCGAGCGGCACGGGATCGCCTTCGTGGCCGCGGTTCCGGTGATGCTGCAACGGATTCTCGCGCTGCCCCCGGCGGTGCGGGAGGGCTACGACCACAGCTGCCTGCGGGCGGTGCTCTCCGGCGGCGCGGCGCTGCGGCCGGTGCTGGCGGAGCGGTTCATGGCCGAGTTCGGCGACGTGCTCTACAACGGGTACGGGTCGAGCGAGATCGGCATCGCCGCCGTCGCCACCCCGGCGGACCTGCGGGCCGCGCCGGGCACGGTGGGGCGGCCCACGGTCGGTGTTCCGGCCCGGATCCTCGGCGACGACCGGCGGCCGGTGCCCGCCGGTCAGCCGGGGACCATCTTCGTCGGCGGGCCGCTGGTGTTCGAGGGGTACACCGGCGGCGGGACGAAGGAGATGGTGGACGGGCTGATGAACACCGGCGATGTCGGCCGGATCGATGGCGAGGGCCGTCTGCACGTCGACGGCCGGGCGGACGACATGATCGTGTCCGGGGGTGAGAACGTGTACCCGCAAGAGGTGGAGGACGTGCTCGCCCGGCACCCGGCCGTCGCCGACGTCGCGGTGATCGGCGTGGACGACGAGGAGTTCGGCCAGCGGCTGGTCGCCTATGTCGTCGCCCGCGACGCGCCGCCCGATCCGGCCGACCTCGCCTTGCACGTCAAGGAGAACCTGGCCCGCTACAAGGTTCCCCGCGCGTTCGTGTTCCTCCCCGAGCTGCCGCGCAACCCCACTGGGAAGCTGCTGCGCGGCGGGCTGCCGCGATGACCCGGCGCGGGCTCGTGGTGGGCTGCGGCGGCACTGTGGGCTTCGCGTGGTCGGTCGTCGCGCTGCGCGCGCTGGGCCGGGACCTGGGCTGGGACCCGCGCTCGGCGGAGGTCATGGTCGGCACGTCGGCTGGCGCGGAGCTGGTCGCGATCCTCGCCGCCGGGTTCACCTTGGACGATGTGCTGGCCGCGCTGACCGATCAGCCGCACGCGCCTGCCCTGCTGCGGGACCATTTCGCCGCCGGACCCGGCGCGCTGCCGCCGGTGCCCGCGCCGGGGTTCGCCGCGCCGCGCCTGGCGCGGGTGGGCGCGCATCCGCTCGCCCGGCTGGCGGGCCTGCTGCCGCTGGGACGCGGCGACCAGACGTGGCTGCGCCGCCTCGGCGACGCGCTGGCCCCGCGCGTCACGCGCCAGGACACGCTGCTGGTGGCCGCGGACCGCGACACCGGTGAGCGGGTCGTCTTCGACGCGGCCACCGGCCCGCTCGGCCCGGCGATCGCCGCGTCCTGGGCGATTCCGGGATGGTTTCCCCCGGTGGAAATCAACGGGCGCTCGTACCTCGATGGCGGGGTGCTCTCGCCCACCTCGGCCGACCTGCTTGTCGGTCGCGGGCTGGACGAGGTCGTGGTCGTCGCGCCGATGACCTCGTCAGGACCGGCGCCCGCGCGCGGGCTCAGCCGTCTGGAACGCCTGCTGCGCAAGCCGATGAGCCGACTGCTGGACGCGGAGGTCGCCGCCCTGCGCGCGGCGGGCACGGTCGTGCGCCGGATCGAGCCCGGCCCGGAGGACCTGGCCGCCATGGGGCCCAACTTCATGAACCCCCGCCGCGCTCTATCCACAGTGGAAACAGCGTTGCGCGTGCGGCGGCCCCGGTGACCCGCTCGTTCGAGGTGCTGGTGATCGGCGCGGGCGCGTCGGGCATCGGCGCGGCGATCCGGCTCAAGCAAGCCGGGATCGACTTCGCCGTGCTGGAGAAGGCCGACGGCTTCGGCGGCACCTGGCGGGCCAACACCTATCCCGGCTGCGCCTGCGACGTGCCCTCCGCGCTGTACTCGTACTCGTTCGCCCCGAATCCACTGTGGAGCCGGGTGTTCGCGACACAGCCGGAGATCCGCGCCTACATGGCCCGGACCGCCGACGCGCATGGCATCGCCGCGCACACCCGTTTCGGCGTCGAGCTAACCGGCGCGCAATGGGACCCCGCCGCGGGCCGGTGGCGGGTCGAGACCACCGATGGGCGCTACGACGCGCGGTTCCTCGTTCCCGCGCTGGGGCCGTGGAACGAGCCGCTGATCCCCGATATCCCCGGCCTGGCGGGCTTTCCCGGCGAGGTCTTCCACTCGGCGCGGTGGAACCACGGCTACGACCTGACCGGCAAGCACGTCGCCGTGGTCGGCACCGGCGCGTCCGCGGTGCAGTTCGTGCCGGAGATCGCCGCGCGCACGGCCCGGCTGCACCTGTTCCAGCGCACCGCGCAGTGGGTGCTGCCCAAGCCGGATCACCGGGTGTCCGGCGTCGCCCAGGCTCTGCTGCGGCGGTTCTCACTGGCGCGGCGGGCTGTTCGCGCGGGCCAGTACGCGATCCTGGAGACCCTGGGCGTCGGCTTCCGCGTCCCCCGGCTCCTTCGGCTGGTGCAGGCGCTGGGCCGCGCGCACCTGCGGCTCACGGTCCGCGACCGGGCGCTACGGGCGAAGCTGACACCGGACTACACCATCGGCTGCAAGCGCCTGCTGTTCTCCAACAGCTACTACCAGACCCTGGCGAAGTCCACAGTGGACGTGCACGCCTGCGCGGTCGCGGAAGTCCGCGGCTCGACGGTGATCGGCGCGGACGGCGACAGCGCCGACGTCGACGCCATCATCTTCGCCACCGGGTTCCACATCCTCGACTCCCCGCTGCGCGGCCTGGTCCGCGACGCGCGCGGGCGCACCCTCGACGACCACTGGAACGGCAGCCCCCAGAGCTACCTCGGCACCGTCGTGTCCGGTTTCCCCAACCTGTTCCTGCTGCTCGGCCCGAACCTCGGCACCGGGCACTCCTCGGCCTTCGCCGTCCTCGAAGCGCAGTTGGACTACGTCCTGGCCGCGATCACCCACGCCCGGGCGGAGAACTGGACCAGCATGGACGTGCGCGCGGAAATCCAGGCCGCCTACAACGCCGACGTCCAGCGGGCCCTCGCGGGCACCGTCTACAACACCGGCGGCTGCGCCAGCTACTACTTCGACGCCAACGGCCGCAACAGCTTCAGCTGGCCGTGGTCCACCAGCAGGCTCCGCGCCCGAGTCAGCGCGTTCGACCCCCGCGCCTTTGTGGCGAATTGATAAAACACCGCGGATCAACTCGCGGGGAATAAGACATCCGGCGGTAGTCACTGGTTCTCGCAAATCATAATCTGAGCGCGTGACTTCACTCAAGAAACGCACTCTGACCCTGTCCGCCATTGTTGCTCTCGGGATGAGCGTCGCCGCGACTGCCGCGGCGCACACCGCCCCCGCCGTTCTCGACCTGGGCACACCGCCCGGCGACGGGGGCGGTGTCGCCATCGCGGTCAACGACCGGGGACTTATTGTCGGCAACACCGGATTCCACGCCGTGACCTGGAGATCGGGCACGGTCACCATTCTCGGCGACGGCGTCCCCACCGCCGTGAACAACCGGGGCGAGACGGTCGGCAGGGAGCAGGTGAGCGGCGACCCTATCGGCTATCCGCAAGCCCGTTATTGGGCCTCGGGCCAGGCGGTGAACATTCTGCCGGACAATCGAGGAGCCAGCGAAGCCCTCGACATCAACGAGACGGGACAGGTGCTGGTGAAGTTCGGCGCCGAACCGCCGGTCTTCCCCGTGTTTTGGCCGCTGCAGGACAGGCTGGGCCTGTGGCGGGCGGGCGAGTTCACCGAACTCGCGGTCCCCGGGTCCGGCGAGATCCGCGGCGCGGTGCTCAACGACCGGGGCGTGATCGCGGGCGCCCGGGACGGCTCGCTCGCGTTCCGATGCGACGCGGGCGTCTGCGCGCCACTGCCCGGGGTCTCGGACAGCGAGCAGTACTACGTGCGGGCGATCAACCGCTCCGGCCAGGTCGCGGGCTCCGTCCAGCCCAAGAGCGGCCCGGGCACCGAGGCGGTGCTGTGGTCCGGCGGCCACATGATCCGGCTGGGCACCCTAGGCGGCCAGGACAGCGACGCCGCCTCCAACCCGCAGGCAATCAACCGGACGGGCGACGTGGTGGGGACAAGCACCACCGCCGGCTCGCAACGGCACGCCTTCCTGTGGCGGCGCGGCCAGATGATCGACCTCGGCACCCTCGGCGGGACATTCAGCTCAGCCACCGCCGTCAACGACCGAGGCGAGGTGCTGGGCATCAGCACCACCGCGTCCGAGGACCACCTACGCGCGTTCCTGTGGCGCGACGGGACAATGATCGACTTGGGCACCGTCGGAGGCAAGAACGCGTACCCCTTGGCGCTAAACAACCACGGCCAGGCCGTCGGCTCCAGCGAAGGCGACCCATACACCGGGTCCCGCCCCACCCTGTGGACAACCCGCTGACCCAACCCCGCCGCGTCCGCACGACCGGAAAGCGACAGCGACCAACGTAGCGGTGACCGCGGCCGTGCTCGTCGTGAGCACGGCCGCGGCTGCGCGGGGCAACTGCTCACCACCGCGTCAACCACCACCGTGTCGGCCCCCGCCGTGCCCAACCGGCTCACCCGCACCGCGGGAATCACCCAGTTTGCCCGCCGCGGCCTAGCTGGTCTGGATAGTCGTCCTGCCGCGGTCGCTCAGCGCGACCCCCCTTCCCCACCACCACAACCACTCCGCCGCGACCCTCACCTCACTCCCTCACCCTCCCCACCACCCACTTGTGGCCCTCGGCTCCCAGCCAGCCACTTCCCGGTCTTCGGCTCGCAGCCAGCCTCTCCTCAGCCCCCGGCACCAGCCAGCCACTCCCCGGCCCTCGACTCCCAGCCAGGCGCTCCCCAGCCCACCGGCACCAGCCAGCCACTTCGCAGCCCTCGACTCTCAGCCAGCCACTCCCCAGCCCCGGCATCCAGGTAGCCACTCCCCGGTCTTCAGCTCCCAGCCACTCCACTGCGAGCTGCCTCTTCCCCGGCCCCTCTCCCAGGCGCCTCGTCTTCCACCCTCAGCCCCCTCACCCAGCTCCTACGCCCGGCTCACAGCTCCAACCCCCAGCTACCAAGCCCGGACTCCCCAGCTGCCCGCTCCCAGCCACCGACCCAGCTCCTAGGCCCCCGGCCCAACTCCGACTACTGGCCCAGTTCCCAGCCCCAACTACCGACCCCGGCTCCAACATCTAGATCCCCGCCCAGTTCCCAGCCCCCGCCTCAGTTCCCTACCTCCCAACTCCACCCCCATCACCGCCACCCTCCCCCGCCCCGAGCGCGCCATCCCCGCAGAACAACGTCCACCCACTCCAGGCGATCAGCTCCCCCGCCCCAGGCCGCGCCCGCGCCCCCGCGCTCAGTCGGCGGCGCGGCGTTCCAATAGGACAGTGTCCCGCCACACCCCGTGCTGCCGGGCGATGCGCTCCCGCACGGCCAAAGTGCGGAAGCCCGCCCCATGGTGCAGCGCGAGACTGGCGCGGTTCTCCGGGAAGATCGAGGTTTGCAGCGTCCACAGGCCACCCTCGTCCGCAGCCGTGACCTGCTTGTGCAGCAACGCTTTCCCGACGCCTCGGCCTCGGTAGTCCGCGCCGACGTAGACCGAGGTCTCAGCCACTCCCGCGTAGCACTCGCGGCTGGAGGCCGGGGTTGCCGCGGCCCATCCGGCGACTTCGCCGTCGATTTCGGCGACCCAGCGGTGCGCGGGCAGCCACTTGGCCTCCAGTGTCTTGCGCGCGGGGACTTCGGTCTCGAACGTGGCGTCGCCCGTGGCGATGCCTTCGCCGTAGATTCGCCGCACGGCTGCCCAGTCTCCCGGCCGCAGGGCCCGCACGGCGACGTCGGCGGGCAGGTCGGTGGGGCAGCAGGGGCGCGGGGCCAGCACGCCCATCACCGCGTCCGCTGCGTGCGGCAGGCCGGTGCAGCATGCGGCGTTCACCGTGACCAGCGTCGTCGTCCCTTCCTTGCGCAGCAACACAAATCCGACGTCGGCGAGCTTGCGGATGTGGTGGGAGCAGGTGGACTGGCTGATGCCGATCCGCTCGGTCAGCTCGCCGATGGTGACCGGCCCACCGGCGACGGCGACCGCGTGCAGCAGCCGCACCCTGGTGGGCTCGGCTAGGCAGGCGAACCACTCGGCGTAGGTGTCGGCGTCGTGCGGCGCGAGCAGTCCGGCGGGGAGGGTCATGCGACCAGTATCGACCACGCTCGATGGTTGCGTCAATCGATACCGGTCGATACAGTTCCGGCCGTTGGATCGATGAACTTCGATGTATCGCTCTCGCAAGGAGGAATCATGGACGAACTCCCCGTGGTCGTGGTCGGCGCTGGCCCGATCGGTTTGGCGGCGGCGGCGCACCTGGCCGAGCGCGGGTTGCGCCCGCTGGTGCTGGAGGCGGCCGACCGGGCCGGGGCGGCGGTGGCCCAGTGGCACCACGTCCGCCTGTTCTCGGCTTGGTCGGAGCTGGTCGACCCCGCCGCCGCCCGGCTGCTCGCCGCCACCGGCTGGCAGCAGCCTCCCGCCGACACCTACCCCACCGGCGCCGAATGGGCGACCGACTACTTGACTCCACTGGCGGCAGCCCTGGGCGATCAGGTCCGCTGCAACGCGCGCGTCGTGGGCGTCGCCCGCCGCGGCCGCGACCTGGTGGTCGACGCGGGCCGCGACACCGAGCCGCTGACGGTGCACGTCCGCACCCCGCACGGCGAAGAACTGATCACGGCTCGCGCCCTGATCGACGCCTCAGGCACCTGGACCACCCCGAACCCGCTGGGCGGTGACGGCCTCCCCGCCCTCGGCGAAGCCGCGGCCGCCGACCGAATCACCTACCGCGTCCCCAACTTCGCCGACCCCGCCACCCGCGCCCGCTACGCGGGCAAGCGCGTCGCCCTCGCGGGCAGCGGCCACTCCGCGTTGACCGCCTTGATCGCCCTCACCGACCTCCCCAACACCGAAGTCCTGTGGCTCCTCCGCCGCGGCGAGCCAGGCCGCCTCTTCGGCGGCGGCGACGCCGACCAACTCCCCGCCCGCGGCGCCCTGGGCCGCAAGGCGCAAGAGGCCGCCCGAGCAGGCCAGGTCCGCACAGTTACCGGTTTCCGCACCGCCACGGTCGAACAAACCCCCGACAGCGTTGTCCTGACCTCTATAGAAGGCCAACGCCTAACCCCCGTGGACGAGGTAGTGGCACTCACCGGCTTCCGCCCCGACCACACCTGGCTCTCCGAACTCCGCCTAGACTTGGACCCAGTGCTCCGCGCCCCCACCGCGCTAGCCCCGCTCATCGACCCCAACATCCACTCCTGCGGCACCGTCTACCCCCACGGCGCCACCGAACTGACCCACCCCGACCCCAACGTCTTCCTGGTCGGCATGAAGAGCTACGGCCGCGCCCCCACCTTCCTCGCCATGACCGGCTACGAGCAGGTCCGCTCAGTAGCCGCCGCCCTCGCAGGCGACCAGGAATCCGCCACCAGGGTCGAACTAACCCTCCCCGAAACCGGCGTCTGCGGCGGCTCCGGCCTCTTCGACACCGACACCGACGAAGCACAGCCGCCAACCGGAGGCGGCTGCTGCGCCCCCGCCCCGAAGATGCTGTCCCTGACCAAACCCTGATCCCGGTGGCGCTGGTCTGACGTGGTGCACCACCTCAGACCAGCAGCGTCGGCGCGTCAGGAGCGCGCCGCCCACCGCTCCCGGTGCCAGGTGAAGTACCGCTCGGTCTCCGCCCGGTGCGCCCCGCACCGTTTGCCGCGCAGCAACGCCAGGTGATCGCCGAACCGAGTCCCGCCAGCCCCGGACTCCGAAACCACGATGCCCCCGTCCGCCCCCACCGTCACCACGCCACGCTCGAACAGCGCGTCGCACCCGAACGAGCAGGCGAGCATGGCCACGTTGGTCAGGTCCCGCCGCTCGTCGTCGTCGCACGCGGCCCGCTGCTTGATGTGCGCGGCCACCAGAAACCGCACCGGGAACTCGTCCCCGCACAGCGCGCACGCCGCGACTTTCTTCGCCCCGACCAGCCGCGCCCGCAGATCCGCCTGCTCCACCCGGTATTTGACCTCGGTGGCGCGGTCGAGCACCGCGTAGCTCTTGTCCTTGCTCCGGCTTTCCTCCGTGCCGTGGTCGAGGACGACCGTCGAGCCGACCAGCGCCGCATCGGGCAGCCGCGCCAGCACCCTGCCGACAAGGTCCCCGTCGTCCCCCAACTCGGAAAGCGCAACGGTCCCCTGCTGCCACAGCCGGTCGAAGCCCGCCTGCACCTGCGCGATGGGCACTGGCTCTGCGGCCGCTGAGTCCTCGGGGGCGATCAGCACCAGCGTGCCGTCGACCTTGAGCAGGAGGTCGTCGCCCCCGATGGCCGCCCCCTCCAGCGAATCGAGAACCTCGCGGACATCGGGCCCCACTCGCGGGTTCGCCACCACGGCAGCCAACTCGGCCGCCTCGTGCGGCCCGTAGCCAGGCACCTGCAACCGAATCCGGATGCGTTTGCTGTTGTTGCTGTCGCCGGTCGCCCCTGCCGCTCGCCCCACCTTGCTTTGCGGGCTGGTCAACTGCTTACGCACGTCCTCGGCATTGATGGTCGGGTGGAGCACTATCGGCTTAGTGATCAGGGCGCGCTCGCTCTCGGTCAGGCCCATCTTGTGCACCTGCCGTGAGTCGACCACCGCTGAGGTGATCACCGCCCGCAGCCCGGCGAGGCGGCTGATCAGCAGCCGCAGCGTCTCGACGTAGTCCTTGTTGCGGGCGTGCGGGCTTCCTTTGACCTTCCCTCCCGCGCTCTCCAGCACGAGGGCGAGGTGATCGCCCTCCCGCTCGAAGGCAAACTCGGCGATCAGTTCGCGGCCGTCGTCAGCAAAAGCGTGCACGAGAGTCAGAACTACACCATCGAGGGACCCGACGAGACACTTTCGAGGACGCAGAGGGTGACTTGTTCGGTCCGGTCGTATACAAGGAGTAAGAGGGTAGACCTCGGGTGTCACCACTGTCGGGTGACATGGCACCATCTGCGCACGCGCGGGCGGCAGCGGGAAGGAAGTACCCATGAACGACCGGACCGAACAGATGGATGACCTCCAGTTGGTCGCCCTGCCCAGCGCGGTGGGGTGCACGGAGATGTTCGTGCGGTTCTCGCTGACCGAGTGGGCGTTGCGGCCGATGCGGGAGGTGGCTTCCGCGGTGGCGCGGGCGATGGCGGAGGCTGTCGTGGCCGCGGCTGATCCGGCGGGGCCGGGGATGATGATCGCGCGGGTGCGGCTGTCCGGGGGCGACCTGATCATGGAGATCGAGTCGCCGCGGGAGGTGTTCGCGCCAGCGGCTCCGCCGGGAGGGCACACCGGGGTGGTGGATCTCGGGGCGGGGCGGTGCCTGTTGTGGGCGAGCCTGCCGCTGCCCGGGGGCATGGAGGCTTCGGCCGTGCCGTTGCCGCGGCGGCAGCGGCGGCCGTCGCAGGCCGCGGCGATCGAGGCGGCGCGGGAGCCGGTGGAGGCCGACCCCGACGTGATGCAGCGGATTCTGTACGGGCTGGCGAGCAGGCACGACCGCCGCCAGCGGTAGCCGAAAGAACCACCACGCGACACCACCGTTTGGGGTGACCCGTCGGGGTGAATGCGGCGACGTTCCGGTATCTGGGATGCGCTGGGCCGCCTCCTCCTGGTAGACACCAAGGAGGGGTTGACGGTGAATGAGAGCGGCGTTTCAGC
The DNA here is from genome assembly GCF_055586285.1 of Actinokineospora sp. NPDC051303. Lineage (NCBI taxonomy): Bacteria > Bacillati > Actinomycetota > Actinomycetes > Pseudonocardiales > Pseudonocardiaceae > Actinokineospora > Actinokineospora sp. NPDC051303. The sequence continues at coordinate 77,673 of NZ_JBVJIN010000004.1, read as the reverse complement.
AGGTCACAGCCGGTTCACCGGGATGAGCACGCGGCGGGGGCCGCTACCCATTCGGGGGTCGGGGGCGGAATTCAGCGGGGTTTTACCCGCCCAAAAGTCACGCTTTGTAACGTGTCCGGGGTCGCACTCCGATGGACCCAATGAGCAGGAAGAGACTCCACAACAGGGGGAACCATGAAGGCCACCAGCACACCGTACGAACTGAACTATCGCGTCCTGGCGATGCTCCGCGCCGTCGACGCGGGGCGCGCGCAGATCAGCTGCGGCAGCGAGCCCGACCTCTACATCGATGGCGTGCCGTGCTGCGACCAGTTCGCCGCGCACACCCTCACCCACGACGGTCTGATCACCGGCGACCAGGGCCGGTTCGGCCAGCTGGTGCCCGCGAGACTCACGGTGGCGGGGGCCGCCGCGCTGGCCTCGTTCGCCGTCGCCGCCTGAGGCGCCCACAAACCCGACGGCCTTCCGGATCAACCGGGGGGCCGTCGAGCTGTTTCCGCTGCCTGGTTCGCGCCGCCCCGCCGGTTCCAGCAAACCTGGCACGGCCACTGAGCTTCCGATGATCGCAAGCCATAGACAGGACATGCGCGCTTCTTCTGCAGTCGCGTGTGCTCCGTTCTGGCTCAAGTCGACCGCTGCTGTGGCTTGCCCTCGGCCGGTAGAGGTATGCGGGTGTATCGGTTCGGGGTGTCGGGGGCGATCATGAGGGAATGGGCGAGGACGTGGTCGCGGGGCAGGGCGGCGCCGGGGTGGGGAACTCGGTGGCCGGTGATGTGCCGGGGCAGGTGATGCAGGCTCGGGACGTGCACGGCGGTGTCCATTTCCACGGCGCCACGGGTTTCGCGGTGCGGGAGCGGTTGTGGTTCGGGGATTTCCCGGTGCGGGCGAGCGGTTTTCAGGAGCGGGCCGCGGAGGCGGAGTTGTCCGCCGGGGGCCCGGTGGTGTTGACGGGCATGGGCGGGGTGGGCAAGACCCAGCTTGCGGCCGGTCACGCCGATCGGGTGTGGCGGGCCGGTGCGGTGGAGTTGGTGGCGTGGGTGACGGCCGGGTCGCGGGAGCACGTGATCTCCGAGTACGCGCGTCTGTTGGGGGAGCTGACCGAAACGGTCGTGACGGACCCGGACGCCGCGGCGCGACGGCTGGTGCAGTGGTTGGGAACGACCCGGACGCGGTGGCTGCTGGTGCTCGATGACGTGCGTTCACCGGCAGACCTGGTCGGTTTGTGGCCGCCGGTGACCGCGACGGGTCAGGTGGTGGTGACCACGCGGCGGCTGGACGCGGCGGTGCGGACGCAGGGCAGCCGGTCGGTGCCCGTAGGGGTGTTCACCGAGGCCGAGTCCGCGGCGTATCTGGAAAAGGTGTTGGCCGGTGACCGGCACCTGCTGACCGGGGCACCGGAGTTGGCGACCCAGTTGGGGCATCTGCCGTTGGCCCTGGGCCAAGCCGCCGCCTACATCAGCGACCGGCTGATCACCTGCGCCGAGTACGTGCGGCGGTTCTCCGACCGTAAACGCCGCCTGGTGTCGTTGTTTCCCGAGGCAGACGGTTTACCGGACGGACGGCGGGACACGGTGGCGACCACCTGGTCGATGTCCGTCGAACTAGCCGACTGGTTGGAACCGGTTGGCCTGGCCAGACCGCTGCTGCAGGTGGCGGCGATGCTGGCCCCCAACGGCATCCCCCTCGACGTGCTCACCGCACCCCCCGTGCTGGACTACCTCTCCACCGGCACGGGAGAACAGGTGGACGCCGAACGCGCGCGGGACGCGCTGAGCTGCCTGCACCGCCTCAACCTGATCACCCTCAACGCAGAAGCGGGCGACGTGCACGTGCACGCCCTTGTCCAACGCGCCACCCGCGAACAAACAACTGACGACCGCCACCCAGTGCTCGCCCACGTCGCCGCCGAGGCCCTGCTCCACGCCTGGCCAGACATCGAAAACGACACCACCCTGGCGAACACGTTGCGCGCCAACACAGCCGCACTCACCGACGTCGCGGGCACCCACCTCTGGGAACCCCGCTGCCATCTGGTGCTCTTCCGCACAGGCCGCAGCCTGGGCGAGGCAGGCCAAGTCACCGCAGCACTCGAACACTTCCAGGCCCTGCACACCACCGCCACCACCCACCTCAGCTCCGACCACCCCGACACCCTGACCACCCGTAGCAACATCGCCTTCTGGCGCGGGGAATCCGGTGACCCGGCAGGCGCATTAGCCGAATTCGAAGCACTGCCCACCGACTGTTCCCGGGTGCTGGGACCCGACCACCCCGACACCCTCACCACCCGCAACAACATCGCCTCATGGCGCGGGGAATCCGGTGACGTCGCAGGCGCATTGGCCGAATTCGAAGCACTGCTCACCGATTATTCCCGGGTGCTGGGACCCGACCACCCCCACACCCTCACCACCCGTGGCAACATCGCCTCATGGCGCGGGGAATCCGGTGACGTCGCAGGCGCATTGGCCGAATTCGAAGCGCTACTCACCGACTGTTCCCGGGTGCTGGGACCCGACCACCCCGACACCCTCACCACCCGCAACAACATCGCCTTCTGGCGCGGGGAATCCGGTGACGTCGCAGGCGCATTGGCCGAATTCGAAGCACTGCTCACCGACCGATCCCGAGTGCTGGGACCCGACCACCCCCACACCCTCACCACCCGCAACAACATCGCCTCATGGCGCGGGGAATCCGGTGACGTCGCAGGCGCATTGGCCGAATTCGAAGCGCTACTCACCGATTATTCCCGGGTACTGGGACCCGACCACCCCCACACCCTCACCACCCGCGACTACATCGAATACCGGCGAGAGATTGTCGCCAGCGACGAAGCGACCGAAGAGTGATCGGCAGGTCACGCGTGTTCCCGGAGACGCGTGTCATGTCGCCTGGGTGGTGGGGGCGACCGGCACGTGCACGGAGGCCGTGGGGGAAGGCCGCGCCGTGGCGTAGTGGATACGCCGATTTCGGTGCCTGCGGCACCTCTCCCTGACCTGCCAGGTGCGACAAGGTGGGGCGGCAATCCCCACCAAGCCCGCCCCTATCGGGGCTCGGCGGGGCAAAGAGCACCCGCCCTCCGGTCAACCGCGCCCCCGCCGAACACCCGATAGAAGAAAGACCCCCGAACCCGCCTGGGTCGTAGGCCCCACGCCGAAATCTCCTTCGCACGGCCCCAAAGGCCCGTTCACACCGCGGGAAACTCCCCGAACACCGGCCCAGACGCGCGGTCGGCGCCCGCCTCAGTCCACCACTCCACCTGCGCCGAAGTCTCCAGCCCCGCGACCATCACCGACACCCCCGTCTCCCGCACCATCGGCACCAAATCCCGGATCGCCCGGGTGAACAGGGCCTCCGGCCGTGGGTCCACCAACCGGGCCACGACCAGGTCAGCCATCCGCACCGTCTGGATCGGCAGGTCCTCGACGCAGGCCAGGTCGCCGCGGGTGCGGCCGAAGCCGGTCAGGACGGAGTGGACGCCGAGGTCCACGAGCACGCCGAGGTTGTCTTCGGCTTGGCCGTCCGCCATGCACAGCGATTCGACGGGCATGCCGATTTCCATTTCCTGAGGGTCTAGCCCGGATTCGCGCAGTGCCCGCCGGACCGCCGCGATCAGGTCTGGGTCGCCGGATTGTTCGGGGGTCAGTTCGACGTAGAGGCGGGGTGCGGCGCCGGTGTGTTCGCGGAGGGTGACGAGGCGTTCGGCGGCGTGGTGCAGCAGCCAGTGGCCCAGGGGCACGCCGAGGCCGGTGTCGAGCAGGACTTCGTGGCAGCGGCGGTTGTCGATCATGCCTTGGGTGGGGTGCGTCCAGCGCAGCAGTGCCCGCGCCGCCGAGGTTTCCTGGCGGTCGGTCAGCACTACCGGCTCGAACTGGACGTCGAGTTCGCCGTTCTCCCAGGCGCCGGGGATGGACGCGGCCAGCCGGTAGTGCTCGCGGAAGCGGCGGTTCTGCTCCGGGTCGACCAGGCACCATTGGCGGCGGCCCGCGGCTTTGAGTCTTCTGACCGCGATGTCGGTGGCGCGTAGCAGGTCGCCGGGTTCGGTGTCGGGCGCGGGGAGCCGGACCACGGCGATGGTCGCGGACGCCGCGATGCCGTCGCCGCCGACGTAGGTGGGTTCGGACAGCACGTCGTTGATTTCGGTGGCGATCGCGCCGATGTCGGTGTCGGGGCCGTGGTGCAGCAGGATGGCGAACTCGTCGCCCGCGACTCGGGCGACGACGCCGGGGTGGTCGGCGGCGGCGTGCGCGGTGGCGACCATGGACAGGCAGGCGGCGACGTGGCGCAGCAGGTGGTCGCCCGCTTCACGGCCGATGCCGTCGTTGACGACGGCGAAGTCGTCCAGTCCGAGGTGGAACACCGACAGGTCCGCGCCAGCGCCGAGCGCCTCTTCGAGTCTGGTGACGAACGACTGCCGGTTCCGCAGCCCGGTGAGCGGGTCGTGCGTGCCCTGGTGGCTGATCTGGTGTTCGAGCAGGTGCAGGTCGGAGATGTCCTGGACCATGGTCACGTGGTGGTCGGGCTGGCCGTCGCGGTCGCGCAGCACCGAGACCGCGATCCGCACCCACACGGTTTCGCCGTCGGCGCGGACGAAGCGGGTGCGCTCGTGCAGTTGGTCCCGGCCGGTGGCGGCGAGCAGTTCGCTGTAGCGGGACCGCAGGTAGTCGCGTTCGTCGGCGTGGAACAGGTCTTCGAGGCGTTTGCGGAACAGGGTGCCTGGCTCGTGGCCGAGCATGTCTTCGAGCGCTTCGTTAGCGCGGGCGACGCCGCCACCGGGGTCGCTGATCACCATGCCCAGCGAGGAGGTCGCGAACACCTCGCTGAAGCGCGCTTCGCTGGCCCGCAGGTCGCGTTCGACGTTTTCCTTGGCGCGCACCAGGGCGCTGCGCAAATCTTCCTGCTCGAAGAACAGCCGGTCCCGGGTGGCTTCGGCGAATCCGGCCGCGATGGCGGCGAACACCGGCAGCAGCGACGATTGCACCAAACCGTCCACTTCGGACCGCTCGGCGAGCTGGGTCAGCTCGGGCGCGAGCAGGTCGATGGAGGCGCGCACGCAGACCGGGTTGTGGAAGCCCGCCTCGACAAGCCGTTTGCCCACCACGGCGGCGGATTCGGGGTCGACGTCCGCGCGCAGGCAGCCCGCGATGGTGCCGAGCAGGTCGGCGAGGTCGCGTTCGATGGCGTCGCGCGACCGCGGCACGTAGACCATCTGGGTCAGCGCCGCGGCCCATCTTTTGGCCAGTTCAGTGCATCTGTTGGCCAGTTCAGCGCGGTCCATGCGGACCGTCCGGACGGCACGTCATCGAGTGTCCTTGTCGGTGCGATCGGTGCTCCAGGAAAGGGAGTACCACTCTGCACCCGCTTCGGCACTGAGCGCTACCCCGATGATCCACCTCTCGCGGAGCCCTTCTACTCCGATCAGGTGGCCTTCACGGTTTCCGGGCCACGCCCGCGTAGAGATTCGAGCGTTCGGCGTTGTCTCCGACGTCTTCTGGCCGCTCCGGCCGCCACTGCGGGGTGTAGACGAGCCCGGGGTCGACGAGGTCGAAGCCGTCGAACATCCGCATGATCTCCGCGTGGGTGCGCGGGAAGATCGGGTCTTGGCTGTTTTTGAACACCTCGACCGCCCCGGCCATCCCGGCTGGCGCGTTGTCCCACGTGAACGCGGACAGTGCGAGGTAACTGCCGGACGCGAGGGCGTCGCGATAGCGGGCGGCCAGCGCCCACGGGTCGTCCGCGTCGGGGATGAACTGCACGACGCCGACCATGAGCAGCCCCAGCGGCTGGTCCAGGTCGAGCAGGCCGCGCACGCGCGGGGAGCCCAGGATCTTGTCCGGGTCGCGCATGTCGGCCTGCAGGATCGTCGCGTTCGGCACGTCGGCCAGCATCAGTTCGCTGTGCGCCACCGCCACCGGCTCGTAGTCGACGTAGACCACGCGGATGTCCGGGTCGGCCGAGTGGGCGATCTCGTGCACGTTGCCCACGGTCGGGATGCCGGAGCCGAGGTCGAGGAACTGGGTGATGCCCGCCTCGACCAGGTGCAGCACCGCGCGGCGGAGGAAGGCGCGGTTGAGCCGGGCCATGTCCCGGGCGGGGACGACGGTCACCAGCTTCTCGGCCAGCGCGCGGTCGCCGGAGAAGTTGTGTCCGCCGCCGAGGAGGTAGTCGTAGACGCGGGCGGCGCTCGGCAATGCGGTGTTCACGCCTTCGGGCACCCAACTGGAAGAGTCGGTCACGGGGACGGCACCTCAGGGGAGGGGACAGGGTCCGCTGAGGCTACTGGCCACCCCTGACGTCCAAACGGGTTACATCGCCCCTCGGCACCACTACGAAGAGTCACCACCGGCTGGGGTAGTGGTGAACACCACGTGCTCCGGCCGTATCGGAATCCGGGTCAGCGCCGCGCCGGTCGCCGCGCGGACGGCGGCGACGATGGCCGGGGTGGCCGAGATCGTCGGCGGCTCCCCGACTCCGCGCAGGCCGTAGGGGGCGTGCGGGTCGGCGAGTTCGAGCACGTCGATCGGCATCGGCGGCATGTCCGCGATGGTGGGGATCAGGTAGTCGGTGAACGACGGGTTGACCACCTTCCCGCCGACGACCTGGATTTCCTCCATCACCGCGAGCCCGAGCCCCTGGGCCGACCCGCCCTGGATCTGCCCGACGACGGCCTGCGGGTTCAGCGCCCGGCCGACGTCTTGCGCGCAGGCCAGTTCCACGACCCGCACCAGACCCAGGTCGGTGTCGACGTCGACCACCGCCCGGTGCGCGGCGAAGGCGTACTGGACGTGCGCGTTGCCCTGCCCGGTCACCGGGTCCAGCGGCTGGGTCGGCCGGTGCCGCCACTCGACGGTGTGCTCGACCACCCGGTCCCCGAGCAGCGCGGCCACGTCGGCGACGGCCTCGCCGGTGGACGCGATGACCTTGCCGCCGTTGAGGTAAAGCTCGCCGCCCGAGCCGAGCACGTCCGCCGCGATCGCCAGCACCTCCGCGCGGACCGCCTCGCAGGCGGCTTTTACCGCGCCGCCGGTTACATAGCTCTGTCGGGACGCGGAGCTTGATCCGGCACTTCCGATAGCGGTATCCGCGGGCAGGATAGTCACCTGGTGCACGCCGAGTTCAGTGCGCGCGATCTGGGCTTGCAGCGTCACCAGCCCCTGCCCCACCTCGGCGGCGGCGGTGTGCACGGACACGACCGGCTCCCCGCCGATCACCTCCAGCCGCACGCGGGCGGTGGAGTAGTCGTCGAAGCCCTCGGAGAACGCGACGTTCTTGATGCCCACCCCGTACCCGACGCCGCGCCGCACGCCCTCGCCGCGCGTGGTGTTGGCGACCCCGCCGGGCAGCTCACGCGGGTCGGCGACCGGCGCGGGCAGCGGCTTGTCGCGCACCAGCCGCAGCAGCTCGGCGACCGGGGCGGCGGAGTCGATCACCTGGCCGGTGGGCATCGTGGAGCCCTCGCGGACGGCGTTGCGCACGCGCAGGTCCACCGGGTCCATGCCGAGCGCGGCGGCGAGCTTGTCCATCTGCGACTCGTAGCCGAAGCACGCCTGCACCGCGCCGAACCCGCGCATCGCCCCGCACGGCGGGTTGTTGGTGTAGAGGCCGTAGGCGTCGACGTGCACGTTGGGCACTTCGTACGGGCCGACGCCGAGCGTGGCGGCGTTGCCGACGACCGCGCCGGTGCTGGAGGCGTAGGCGCCGCCGTCGAGCAGGATGCGGGCGCGCACGTAGACGAGCCTGCCGTCCTCCGTCGCGCCGTGCTCGTACCGCAGCACGGCGGGGTGGCGGTGGACGTGGCCGAAGAACGACTCTTCGCGGCCGTAGACGAACTTGACCGGCTTGCCGGTGTGCAACGCCAGCATGCACGCGTGCACCTGCATGGACAGGTCTTCGCGCGCCCCGAACGCGCCGCCGACTCCGGCCAGCGTGATCCGCACCTTCGCCTGCGGCAGCCCCAGCGACTCGGCGATCTGCCGCTGGTCGACGTGCAGCCACTGGGTCGCCACATAGAGGTCGACCCCGCCGTCCTCGGCGGGCACGGCCATGCCGGACTCGGGGCCGAGGAACGCCTGGTCCTGCATCCCCACGGTGTATTCGCCGGTGACCACGACGGGCGCGGTCGGCTCCGGGTCGCCGCGTCGAATCGGCACGTGGCGCACCAGGTTCCCGTCCGGGTGCAGCGTGGGTGTGCCCTCGGCCAGCGCGGTCTCCGGGTCGGTGATCGGGTCGAGGACGTCGTAGTCGACCTCGATCAGCGCGGCGGCGCGGCGCGCGGTCTCCGGGTGGTCGGCGGCCACGACGGCGACCGGCTCCCCCTGGTAGCGCACGATGTCTTCGGCGAGCACCGGCTGGTCGGCGTGCTCTAGGCCGAACCGGTTGCGGCCGGGCACGTCGTCGTGGGTGAGGACCGCGTGGACGCCGGGCAGCGCGAGGGCCCGCCCGATCCGCACGGCGGTGATCCGGGCGTAGGGGTGCGGGCTGCGCAGGGTCGCGCCCCACAGCATGTCCTCGGCCCACAGGTCCGACGAGTAGGCGAACTCGCCTTTGACCTTGAGCGCGCCGTCCGGGCGGATCGGGCTGCCGCCGATTCCGGCGGTCGTGTCCGTGCGGTCGGTGGATGACCGTGTCATCGCGTTATCCCCGCTTTCCTGGCCAAGACAGCGCTAACGGCCGCCAGGTCGCGCGCGACGTCGGTTTCGGTTACGCGTACCGACTCGTCGTCCTCGATCACCGGTCGCCCGCCTGCCAGCAGCAGCTTCAGCGGCGGCAGGGCGCCGAACACCAGCGCGGCCACCGGGTCGGCGATCCCGGCGTGCTCGACCCCAGTCAGCCGCCACAGCGCGACGTCGGCGAGCTTCCCCGGCTCCAGCGACCCCAGCTCGTCCTGCCTGCCCAGGCACGCGGCCCCGCCCATGGTGGCCAGCCGCAGCGCGGCGCGGGCGTCGAGGGCAGCGGCGCCGCCGCGCAGGCGGGCCAGGTAGGTCGCCTGCCGCAGTTCGACGCCGAGGCCGCCGTCCTCGTTGGACGCCGCGCCGTCCGCGCCCAGGCCGACCGGGGCGCCCGCGGCCACCAGGTCGGCGACCCGGGCGATGCCCGCGCCGAGCCGGGCGTTGGAGGTCGGGCAGTGCGCGACCCCGGTCCGGGTGGCCCCGAGGGCGCTGACCGCGTCGTCGGAGAGGTGCACGCCGTGCGCGAGCCACACGTCCGGCCCGAGCCAGCCCAGCGTCTCGACGTATTCGACTGGGGTGCGGCCGAACTCGGCCACGCACTGCTTCTCCTCGTCCAGCGTCTCGGCGAGGTGGGTGTGCAGCCGGACGCCCGCCGCGCGGGCGAGGTCCGCCGCGCCCGCCATCAGCTCGGAGGTCACCGAGAACGGCGAGCACGGCCCCACGGCGACCCGGACGAACGCCGCGCGGTCGGGATCGTGCCAGCGGTCGATGGCTGCCTGGGTGCCGGAGAGCGCGGTATCGGTGTCCTCGACCAGGGAATCCGGCGGCAACCCGCCCGCCGACTCCCCACGGTCCATCGACCCGCGCACCGCGTGCAGCCGCACCCCCACCGCGCGAGCCGCGTCGATCGTCGCGCCGAGCAGGTCCCCACCGCCTTCGGGGAAGACGTAGTGGTGGTCGGCCGCGGTCGTGCACCCGGTGCGGGCGAGCCGGTACAGCCCCGCCGTGGCCGCGGCCCGGGTGATGTCCTCGTCCAGCCGCGCCCACACCGGGTACAGCTCGACCAGCCAGTGGAACAGGTCGGACTGCTGGGCGTAGCCGCGCGTGGCCCACTGGTAGAGGTGGTGGTGGGTGTTAACCAGGCCCGGGGTAAGCAGGCACCCGCGCCCGTCTATCCGGCGGTCGGTAAGCACGTCCACGGGCGCGGGACCGGGGCCGACCGACTCGATGATCCCGTCCGCGACGACCAGGTGCCCCTCGGCGTGCTCGGTGTCGGCGGCGTCCACCGTGGCGATGGCCGCGCCCTCGATGACGATCCTCATCCCGCGCCCCCCATCCGCTCCGCGGCGAGCCGCACGGCGTCGAGGATCTTCTCGTAGCCCGTGCAGCGGCACAGGTTCCCGGCCAGTGCCTCGCGGATCTCCAGGTCGGATGGGCGCGGAACGCGGCGCACCAGGTCGTGCGCGGCGACGATCAGCCCGGGGGTGCAGAAACCGCACTGCACCGCGCCCGCCTCAACGAACGCCTGCTGCATCGGGTCGAGCCGGTCGCCATCGGCGAGCCCTTCGACCGTGCGGACCGACCGGCCCTCGGCTTGTCCTGCCGCGACAAGACAGGCGCAGACCGCGACGTCGTCCAGATAGACCGTGCACGAACCGCACTCACCCTGTTCGCAGGCGTTCTTGGAGCCCGGTAGCCCCAACCGCTCGCGCAGCACGTAGAGCAGGCTTTCGCCTTCCCACACGGTGTCCGCGACCCGCTGTTCGCCGTTGACCTCGATGTTCACGCGCATCGCGACCAGCTTCCCGTCCGGTAGTCGTCCCAGGCCCAGGTGAGGGCGCGGCGGGCGAGCACGGCCAGCGCGTGCCGCCGGTATTCCGCCGTGCCGCGCACGTCGTCTATCGGTTTCGCCGCCGCCGCGACCAGGTCCCCGAACCGGCGGAGCACGCTGTCGGGCAGCGGCCCCGGCGCGGCCCACCGGCCTTCCAGTTCGGCGGCGGCGAACAGTTGCGCGTCCTCGGCCCGCAGCGGCGTCGGCCCGGCCGAGCCGATCCCGGTGCCGACCGCGCCGGTCTCCGGGTGCAGCGCCAGGCTGAACGAGCACACCGCGATCACCATCGCGTTGCGCGTGCCGACCTTGGCGAACTGCTGCGGTCCGGTGGCCACCGGCAGGTGGACCGCGACGACCAGTTCGTCCGCCGCGAGCGCGGACCGCTTGGGCCCGTGGAAGAACTCGACGGCCGGAATCCGCCTGCTCCCCCGGGTCGACGCCGCCTCGACCACCGCGCCCGCCGCCAGCAGCGGCGGGTGCGCGTCGCCGGCCGGGGACGCCGAGCCCAGGTTCCCGCCGACCGTGCCCCGGTTGCGGATCTGCGGGGACCCGACCGTGCGCGCGGCCATGGCGAGGCCGGGCAGCCGCCCGCCGAGTTCGCCGATGATCCGGCTGTAGGAAACCCCCGCGCCGAGCCGGACGGCGCCGTCGTCGGTGTCCCACTCGGCCAGTTCCGCGACGCCGGTCAGGTCGAGCAGCGCGCTGGGGCGGCGCTTGTCGAAGTTCAACTCCACCATCACGTCCGTCCCGCCCGCGATCGGCGTGGCGTCCGGGTGGGCCGCCTTGGCTTCCAGCGCCTCGGTAAGCGAGGCCGGTCGCAGAAACTCCATGGGTTCTCCTACCACCAAGCAAGACCGGGATCGGGCGCGTCAGCGCGATAGACCGTGCCCTCGATTAGCCCGTACGGTCGGTCGGCGGCAAAGAAGACCTCGCCCGGGTTGTCCAGACCGAACGGGGCCAGGTCGACCAGGAAGTGGTGCTTGTTCGGCAGCGCCAACCGGATCTCCACCAGGTCTTCGTCGCCGCTGAGGACGCGCTCGCCCATGGCGTGCAGGGTCTGTTGCAGCGACTTGCTGTAGGTGTCGGCGAACGCGGTGAGCAGCCGCTCCCTGGCCCACTCGAACGAGTCCGCCCAGTCCCGGGTCCCGGCGTCGCGGTGCCGCCACCGCGCGGTGACGGCGGTGGCGAGGATGCGGTCGGCCGTCTCAGGCAGCGAGGTGTACTGGTCGCGGCGGAACCCGCGGAACTCGGAGCCCGTGGTGTTGAGGACGGTCACGTCCGCCACCCCGGACACCAGGGTCGCGTTGTCGCCGTCGTAGGTGGCCGTGGCCGTCCGGGTGCCCGCGGCCTGGGCGAAGGAGTGGCCGGTCGCCGGGATGCGGTCCCAGGAGTACTGCTCGATCGCGACCCGCGCCCGGCTGACCGTGGGCGTGGTGTCCACGAAGTGGCGGGCCAGCCGCAGCGCGAAGTCCTCGATCTGCCCGACGCCGTCGCGGGCGAAGGCGTAGACGGTGTTCTTCTGCGTGTCGGTCGGCAGGACGCCGCTGTTGTCGCCGGTGAGGTGCGTGGCGGCGAGGTCACCGGCGAGCGTGGTGGTCACGTTGAGGTCGGTGACGACGTGCGTGTCGCCGCCGCGGTCGACCCGCACGAGCCGCGTCTCCGCCTTGCCGTACTGGTTGTCGCCAAGCTGGATCTCCGTCACCTCAACTCCCCCGGTAGGTGCTGTAGCCGAACGGACTGATCAGCAGTGGGACGTGATAGTGCCCGTCGGTGACGCGGAAAGCGACGACGACCTCCGGGTAGAACGCGTCCGGGCCGAGGTAGGCGCCGGTGTCGAAGACGAACCGGTGCTCGCCGGGCTGCGCTGTCCACCCCGAGATCCGCCCGTCGTCGTCGGTCCGCGCCTGGCCGACCGGGCGCCACTGGCCGTCGCGGCGCTCGTCGTGCCGGACGGCGACATCGGCGGCGGGCGTGCCGCGGCTGGTGTCGAGGATGTGCGTGGACAGGGTCGCGGTCATCGGCCCACCAGCTTGCGCAGCCGCAGTCCGACGATCTTCGCGAGTTCGGCGCGGACGATCTCGCGCTCGGCGGCCTCGTCGTTGCCCAGCCGCGCCCGCAGCGCGGACAGCACCTCCCCAGCCGACAACCCGGTGGCGCAGATGAGGAACACGTGCCCGAAGCGCTCCTCGTACCGGACGTTGCCCTCGACCAGTTCGGCCTGCACCCGCTCGTCGTCGGTGGCCGCGGCGGACTGCTCGGCGCGCGACCACGCGGCCTCCCGATCAGTCCCGGTCGCGCGCTCCCCGATGCGCGGGTGGGCGTCGATCGCCTCGCGCACGTCCGCCCAGTCCAAATCGGCCAAGACGTCGGCGGACACGCGTTCCAGCGTGTCGACAGAGGGGAAAGGCCCGCGCGCGGCAACCTCTGTCGCCCACCTCTTAGACGCGCAACAGGACAGCAGATCACCGACCTCTAGCGATAAGACAGCCGCCACAGACACTCCCCAATAAGACACCGGTTAGCACAGACCGGCCACGGGCGAAAGCCACAAAAGAACAGCCCCGCCCCCGCCTGTCTCTTGTAGGTTCCTCCAACCGGTCTACCACGGTGGAGGACTAGTGAACCTGCGGATGCTGCTGGACCACCCGGACCTCGACCTCGACGTCTTGGTCCCGCCGGAGAATCCCGACCGGCCGATCCGGTACGTCTACACCACCGACCTGCTGGACCCCAGCCGCTACCTGTCCGGCGGTGAACTGGTGCTGACCGGCCTGGTCTGGTGGCGCGAGCCGGGACAGGCGGAGCCGTTCGTCGCCGCGCTGGCCGCCGCCGGGGTCGCGGCGCTGGGCGCGGGCGCCGCCGAGCACCACGAGATCCCCGACGACGTCGTGCAGGCGTGCAGGCGGCACGGGGTGCCGCTGTTCGAGGTGCCCGCGCACGTGTCGTTCGCGGCGCTGACCGAGTACGTGGTGCTGGGCGCGGCCCGGGTCCGCGCCCGCGCGGGCGTGGGTGTCCCGGACCTGGGCACGGCGCTGGCCAACGCGTCGACGGCGCTGGACGCGGGCGTGTGGGTCTTGTCGCCTACCGGGCGGGTGGTAGCGGGCACTACGTCGGTCCCACCGATCGCCGTACGGCAGCTTCTTGCCCGCCGCTTCTTGGACGCGACACGCCTACCGGTCACCGTGCGCGGCCCTGGGCACCCGCCGCACACCGTCGCGGAGGGCTCGGTCACCGGGACCCGGGCGCTGGACTGGTTCCTCGCCACCCCCGGCGACCAGGCCGAGTGGACTTCGCACCAGCGGCACCTGATGGACATCCTGGCGGTCGCGGCGGCCACCGAACAGTCCGCCCAGCTCCCCACCCCGTCCGACCTGACGCCGGAAACCCTGCGCGCCGCCGGTCTCACCGACCCGGACGGCGTGTGCGCGGTGAGCGCGTCCGCCGACCGCGCGACACCAGAGATCGCCGCCGCCGTGCTGGCTGAACTCGCCGCGTCCCTGGGCGTCGTCTCCGTGCTCGGTGACACGGCCGACCCGACCGGGGAGGTGCGCGCGGCCTGGGGCGTCGACCGCAACCGCCGCGACCGCGTGCTGGACGAACTGGTCGACCTGATGCGACTCCTGGAGCCCGGTTTCGGCGACATCCGGTTCGCGCTCGGCATCGGCGGCCCCGTGGGCTTGGCGACCTCCCTCGACCAGGCCCGCAACGCCCGCCGGGTGGCCGAGCGCCGCGGCTGCCGCGCGGGCGTGCAGGACGGCGCCCGCCTCGGCGCTTTCCACACCCTGCTGGTCATGGTCCCCGACGACCAGCGCGCCGCCTTCCGCCGCTGGGTTCTGGGCCCGGTCATCGACTACGACGCCGAACACCAGTCCGACCTGCTGCGCACGCTGCGGGTGTTCCTGGCCTGCTCGGGGTCGTGGACGAAGGCGGCCGAGCAGTTGCACGTCCACGTCAACACCCTGCGCTACCGCATCGGCCGCGTCGAAGAACTAACCGGCCGCGACCTGTCGTCCCTCCCCGCCCAGGTGGACCTGCACCTGGCGCTGGAACTGGGCACGGCCGCCGACACCTGAGCCGGATCAGGAGGTGACGGCGATGCCCTCGGGGTTCACGCCCACCGGAACCGTGTTGACCACGGTGTTGGTGGTCGGGTCGATCATCGACATGGTGTGCGACCCGGTGTTGGTCACCAGGACGTAGCTGCCGTCGGGCATCACGGCCACCCCCTCGGGCTGGTCGCCGACCGGGATGGTGGCCACGACGTAGTGGCTCCTGGTGTCGATGACCGACACCGTGTCGGACATCTGGTTGGCGACGTAGACCATCCCGGACGGGGCCATCGCCACGCCGAGCGGGGCCTGCCCCACCGGGATCGACCCGAGCGCCGCGGCCGTGTAGGTGTTGATGACGGTGACCGAGTCGTCGCCGGTGTTGGCCACGTACCCGAGCCCGGTGCTCGGGTTCAGGTCGATTCCCGAGGGGTACAGCCCGACGGGGATGGTGTTGACCACGGTGTTCGTCCTGGTGTCGATCACCGTGACGCTCTTGCTGCCGTTGTTGGTCACGTAAACGCAGATGCCGCCGTGCCCGACCACGGGCGTGTGCGGGAACAGGCCGACCGGGATCGTCGTCATCAGGGTGTGCGTCGAGGTGTCGATGACGCTGACGGTGTTGGAGCCGAAGTTGGCGACGTAGGCCCGGTTCGACACGGGTCTGGAGGCGACGCCGAAGGGGTGCGAGCCCACCGGGATGGTGGCGACGACGGCAAGGTTTCTGGCGTCGATCACCGACAGCGTGTCGGCCGCCTCGTTGGTGACATAGACGCGGTCACCATAGAGGTTTACCGCGACGCCGACAGGCGTGTCCCCCACCGCCGGGACAGTTTTGGACTGTCCCAACCGGGTGTCGTAAGCGGTGACGTTATCCGAGCCGCTGTTAGCCACGAACACTTGCACTCTCGCCGGAAAGGGCCCCACTGCCTGTCCCTGTCCGGCGGGGACGGCCAAGGTCATTGTCGAGGCGACCAGCAGAGCGGCGGCGCGGCACAGGACGCGCCTGCGCAGCCGTGGTTCCGCGTGCATGCCGATTCCTCCTGGTCAGGATTCCGTTTAACGGTAATGTCCTAACCAGACGCCTTCCCTCGGAACTTCACAAGGATGAGGCGTAACTCGCCCCCGGTAGTGTGAGGGGCGTCCGTCCGCTTTGGAGGGTCCAACGGCAACGGCCGCCCGTCGCCGGAGCGACGGGCGGCCGTGTGCCGGGTGGTCGGGCCGTCGGGGTTACTCGAAGACCTCGCCCTTCTCGGCCTTCTCGACCAGGGACGCGGGCGGGGTGAACCGCTCGCCATAGCGCGCGGCCAGTTCCCGCGACCGTGCGACGAAGCCCGCGAGCCCGCCCGGGTAGCCGTTGATGTACTGGATCACGCCACCGGTCCAGGGCGGGAACCCGATGCCGAAGATGGAGCCGATGTTGGCGTCCGGCACGGTCCGCAGCACGCCTTCGTCAAAGCACTTGACGGTTTCCAGCGCCTCGGCGAACAGCATCCGCTCCTGCATGTCCACGAACGGGATGTCCGCCGACCCCGACCCGAACGCGTCCTTGAGCCCCGGCCACAGCCCGGTGCGCTTGCCCTCGTCGTCGTACTCGTAGAACCCGGCCCCCGACGAGCGGCCCTTGCGGTCGAACTCATCGATGAGCCGGTCGAGCACGCCTTCGGCCGGGTGCGTCGGCCAGACGCCGCCCGCGGCCTCGATGGCGGCCTTGGTCTCGTCGCGGATCTTGCGGGGCAGGGTGAGGGTCAGCTCGTCCAGCAGTTGCAGCGGCGGAGCCGGGTAGCCTGCCTGCGCGCCCGCCTGCTCGACCGACGCCGGGTGCGCGCCTTCGCCGACCATCGCCACGGCCTCGTTCATGAACGTGCCGATGACCCGGCTGGTGAAGAACCCGCGGCTGTCGTTGACCACGATCGGGGTCTTCTTGATTTGCAGCGCGTAGTCGAACGCCTTGGCCAGCGCGACGTCGCTGGTCTTCTCGCCGACGACGATCTCCAGCAGCGGCATCTTGTCGACCGGGGAGAAGAAGTGCAGGCCGATGAAGTCCTCCTGCCGCTTCACCCCTTCGGCGAGCTGGGTGATCGGCAGCGTCGAGGTGTTGGACCCGAGCAGCGCGTCCGGCGCCACCAGGTCTTCGATCTCCCCGAAGACCTTCTTCTTCAGCTCCGGGCTCTCGAACACGGCCTCCACGACCAGGTCCACACCAGCGACGTCGGCCGGGTCGGCGGTCGGGGTGATGCGCGCCAGCACCTCGTCGGCCTTGTCCTGGGTGAGCTTGCCCCGGGAGACGGCCTTGGCGAGGATCTTCTCCGAGTACGCCTTGCCCTTCTCGGCGGCCTCGATGGTGACGTCCTTGAGCACGACGTCGATGCCCGCCCGGGCGCTGGAGTAGGCGATGCCCGCGCCCATCATGCCCGCGCCGAGCACCGCGACCTTGCGGGCGGTGTACTGGGGCTGGCCAGCCGGGCGGCTGTTGCCCTTGTTGATGGCCTGGAGGTGGAAGAAGAACGCCGTGGTCATGTTCTTCGCGACCTGGCCGACCGCCAGGTTCACGAAGTACTGCGTCTCGATCTTGGCGGCGGTGTCGAAGTCGACCTGCGCGCCCTCGACCGCGGCGGCCAGGATGTTGCGCGGGGCGGGCATCGGCGCGCCCTTGAGCTGCTTGCGCAGGTTCGCCGGGAACGCGGGCAGGTTCGCCGCGAACGCCGGGGTAGACGGGGTGCCGCCGGGGATCTTGTAGCCCTTGACGTCCCAGGGCTGCTGCGCCTCCGGGTTGGCCTTGATCCACGCCTTCGCCGCCGCCAGCAGCTCCTCCGGGGTCGAGACCAGCTCGTCCACCAGGCCCAGTTCCTTCGCCTTCGCCGGCTTGTGCCGCTGGCCCTGGAGCAGCACGTTGAGCAGCGCGCCCTGGATGCCGAGCAGCCGCACGGTGCGGGTCACGCCGCCCGCGCCGGGCAGCAGGCCGAGGGTGACCTCGGGCAGGCCGATCTCGCTGCCCTTGACGTCGAGGGCGACGCGGTGGTGGGTGGCGAGGGCGATCTCGTAGCCGCCGCCGAGCGCGGCGCCGTTGATCGCCGCGACCACCGGCTTGCCCAGCGTCTCCAGTCGGCGCAGGTTCGCCTTGACCCCGTCGACGGACTCGGTCATCGCCGCCGCGTCCTCGGGGGCGGCCTTGATGAGCTGGTTGAGGTCGCCGCCCGCGAAGAAGGTCTTCTTGGCGGAGGCGATGACGACCCCGGTGATGCTGTCCTTCTCCGCTTCGAGCCGGTCGACGGTGGCCGCCAGCGACGCGCGGAAGGTGTCGTTCATCGTGTTGGCGGACTGGCCGGGGTCGTCCATCGTCAGGGTGACGATGCCGTCCGAGTCGGCAGCCCAGTTGATCATGTTCTCACTCATGTCAGGTCAGTCTCTCCGGCTCAGACTCGCTCGATGATGGTCGCGACGCCCATGCCGCCGCCGATGCACAGGGTGACCAGGCCGCGCCGCGCGCCGCGCCGCTCCAGCTCGTCCACGACGGTGCCGGTGATCATCGCGCCGGTGGCGCCGAGCGGGTGGCCCATGGCGATCGCGCCGCCGTTGACGTTGATCTTCTCGTGCGGGATGCGCAGGTCCTTCATGAACTTGAGCACCACCGCCGCGAACGCCTCGTTCAGCTCCCAGACGTCGATGTCCTCCGGCGTCAGACCCGCCAACGCGAGCGCCTTCTCCGCCGCCGGGGTCGGCCCGGTCAGCATGATGGTCGGCTCGGCTCCGGTCACCGCGGCCGAGACGATCCGGGCGCGCGGGGTGAGCCCGGCGGCGTTGCCCGCGGCCTCGTTGCCGATCAGGACAAGCGCCGCGCCGTCGACAATGCCGGACGAGTTCGCGGCCGTGTGCACGTGGTCGATCTTCTCGACCCAGTGGTACTTCTGGAGCGCCACCGCGTCGAAGCCGCCCATCTCGCCGATGCCCGCGAAGGACGGGTTGAGCTTGCCCAGACCCTCCACAGTGGACTCCGGGCGCATGTGCTCGTCGTGGTCGAGCAGGACGACGCCGTTGCGGTCGCGCACCGGCACGACCGACTTGGCGAAGTACCCCGCCGACCAGGCCGCGGCGGCGCGGCGCTGCGACTCGACGGCGTAGGTGTCGACGTCCTCGCGGGTGAAGCCCTCGGTGGTGGCGATCAGGTCGGCGCTGATGCCCTGCGGGACGAAGTAGGAGTCGTAGTTGGTCTCCGGGTCGTTGAACCACGCGCCGCCGTCGGAGCCCATCGGCACCCGCGACATGGACTCGACGCCACCGGCGATCATGAGCCGGTTCCAGCCGGAGCGGACCTTCTCGGCGGCGGTGTTGACCGCCTCCAGCCCGGACGCGCAGAACCGGTCGATCTGCAGACCGGCCACCGAGTCGGGCAGGCCCGCGGCGATGGCGGCGCTGCGCGGGATGACCGAGCCCTGGTCGCCGACCGGGGACACCACGCCCAGCACGATGTCGTCGATCGTGGCCGGGTCGAGGTCGGGGTGTCGGGCCGTGAGCTCGTGGATGAGCCCCACGACGAGCGAGATGGGCTTGACCCCGTGCAGCGAGCCGTTCTTCTTGCCGCGGCCACGCGGCGTGCGGATCGCCTCATAGATGAAGGCTTCGGTACTCACGCTCGTCCGGTCCTCTCCTGGGCTACGCAAAGTGAGATGGTACTGCTAATCGCCATTAACATCTTGCCCCGAATCCGCTGGTTGTCAACGCCTGGCGTCTCCCTTACGGTTGTTATGGCAGTCTCACGGACTGCGAGTGACCGCGAGGAGGCCGCCGGGTGACCGCCGAGATAAGTCGGCCTCGAAGACCACGCAACCGCAAGGCGCAGTTGGCCGAGGCCGCCGCCGAGCTGTTCGGCAGGCACGGCTACCACTCGGTGGGCGTCAACGACATCGCGGCGGCGGCGGGCATCACCGGCCCCGCCCTCTACCGGCACTTCCAGAACAAGCAGGACGTGCTGGGGTTTGTGCTGCTCACCGGGGTCGACAAGCTCGCGGAGCGGGTCCACGACGCGGTGTGCGCGACCGAGGACGCTCCGGAACGCGGCCTGCGGCCCCTGTTGCTGGCCGCGGCGGAGGTATCGATCGAGCAGCGCGCGTTGACGGCGCTGTGGCGTTGGCAGGGCCGCCACCTGCACCCTGGCGACCAGAAGGAGATCCGGCGGCGGGCGGGCGCGCTGCTGGGCCGGTGGCTGACCGGCTTGCGCGGTTTGCGCCCGGAGTTGGACGCGGGCGAGGCCGACCTGGTGTGCTTCGCGGCGTTGAGCGTGTTCGGCAGCGTCGGCGACCACCACGCCACCCTCCCCCGCGACGAGTTCGCCGCCCTGCTCGCCCGGCTCGGCGAGGCGGTCGTCCGCGCGCCGCTGCCCGAGCCGAGCGCCGCGCCCGCGTGGCGGGTCCGCGCGCAGGCGCAGCCGACCCGCCGCGAGGAGTTGCTCTCCGCCGCCACCCGCCTGTTCCGCGAGCGCGGGTTCCACGCGGTGAGCATGGAGGACATCGGCGCGGCGACGGGCATCGCGGGCCCGAGCATCTACCGGCACTTCGCGAGCAAGACGGATATTTTGCTGGCCGCGAGCCGCCGCATGGCCGACCGCCTGACCCTGGGGCTGGAGGATTCCCTTGCCGCCGCGTCCGATCCCGAGGACGCCTTGCGGCGCCTAGCTCGGTCCTATGTGGACACGGTGTTGCGCTCGGACGACTTGATCGCCGTGTATGCCAGCGAGTTGGCCAACCTTCCCGAACGCGACGGCAAGGAATTGCGGCGACTGCAACGCGGTTACGTCGCCGAATGGGTCCGCCTTCTGCGGGAACTCACCCCCGCGCTGTCGGAATCCGCCGCGCGGATAGCGGTGCAATGCGCGCTTACCATCGTCAACGACATTCCGCGCACGCGACGGTTCAGCGCGCGGCCCAACCTTCCGGCGGAACTGACCGCGTTGGCGGTTTCCGTGGTTCGGGAAGCCGCGCGCGGTTAGGTGGCGATGGTCAGGCGCGCCTTGGCGTGCTCGGCGTTCTCTTCCTGCAACTCTTGCAGTGCGCCTTCGGCCACCGTGATGAAGCGCCGTAGGCTCTCGGCGTCGAAGTCGAACTCGAACCCTTCGCCGCGAGATCCGCCGAGCAGGAAACTCACGTCGTCCAAGGTGGAGATCTGGTAGGTGATGTCGCAGTCCTTCTCGATGCGCAGCCACAGTCCGGCTCGCAGATCGCTGATCACAGGTTTTCGCCTTCCGGTAGTCTTTGCTCTGGTGTTACGGGGTTGCCCGCCCGATGCGACCAAAGCTAGGCCCTTGTCCGCAGTGACAGAAAGCGCGAAACGGGAGAGTGCATCGACATGGGTGGAAAACACCGGCCAGGAAACCCGAGAGACCGGGCTCTGGGGTCCGATCTGCGGGCCATCAGGGAGCGGCTTGGGCTCAGCTTGTCGCAGGTCGGCGGCAGGTTGAAGATGCATGAGGCGACGCTGAGCAGGTTGGAGCGCGGCCAGCGGCATATTTCATCCGAAACGGTGATGGCCTTGGCCATCATCTACGACCTCCCCTTGGAGAAGCGGGAGGAACTGGTGTCGCGCGCCAAGCAGCCGTCGACCCTGGGATGGTGGGACCGCCCACCAGCAGGCGTGTCGACTGAGCTAGGAGCACTGGCCTCATACGAACACGAGGCCACCCGGATGACCGACTGGAGCCCTGGCATCATCCCCGGACTACTCCAGACTCCGGAGTACGCCGAAGCGGTCATGCGCGAGTGGGGAGTGCCGGAGAACGCCCTCCATGTCCGTCTTGGCGCCCGCAGGCAGCGGCAAGAGTTGCTTGCCCGCCGCCACGTCGACTACACAGCGCTCATCGGACTCGCTGCGCTGTCCAACCAACTGTGCGACAGGGAAGCCTTCGCCACCCAACTACGCCACTTGGTGCGCATGTCCCGCCAAGAAGGCGTCGAAGTGCGGATAGTCGAACAACCGACCGCTCTGGCCATGGGCGGCTGGTACCTCATGACGTTCGAGCAAGCAGGACCCGCAGTGCTTGTCGAGCACCACGAGTCATCGACCTTCCTCTTCGATGAGGAGACCGCCCCCTACATCGCGGCCAAGCGCAGACTGACCAGTCTGGCTCTGTCAGTGCGGGCAACGCAAGATAGGCTCGAAGCCGAGATCGAACGAGTGCTCATCGGAGGATGAAGTGCAGCACGACCCCTTGCGCTACAAGAAGTCCAGCCGCTCCGGCGGCAACTCCAACTGCGTCGAAGTAGCGCACACCCTCACCCACCTACGCGACAGCAAAAACCCCACAGGCCCCGCGCTGCGCGCTGACGCCCACCGCCTGATCCACCACATCCGCACCACCCACTAACCCCCGAATGCCCGCTCCCCAGCGAAGGCCGCCTCCACTACGTTCAACGCGGTGAAGGCGGCCTTCACTGACTTCCACACCTCCAGGAGCCTCCATGCCCCCCTTGCGCTACAAGAAATCCACCCACTCCGGCGTCAACTCCGACTGCGTCGAAGTAGCCCACACCCTCACCCACCTCCGCGACAGCAAAAACCCCACCGGCCCCACCCTCCGCGCCGACGCCCGCCACCTGATCCACCACCTCCGCACCACCAGGTAACCCTCACCGCGAAGTCGGCGCGGACTCACGGGGCAGTCGCGGGTTGGATATCGCAGTAGGGGTAAAGCGCGGTACGCGCGTTGTCAGCGGCCTCGGGCAGGTGCCACCGCGCGGTGACCCAGTTTTCCCTGCCGGGATTCGCGCACCCGCCCCCCAGGGTGCCGCTGCTGTCCCGAAACAACGCGACCGGAGCCCACCCCACCAGCGGACGACAACTTGTCGACGCCGTCACGAAGCGAATCTGATCTTCGTCTGACAGTCATCGGCCAAGGCGTGAACCGCCTCAGTGCCCGGCCCGCGAACTCATACTCATCCACCTCGCGCACCGTGCCCGAAGCTCTACCTATCTCGATGTTTCGGGAGCCTCGAACCCGCGTTTCGTCCTGCCGCGTTTTGCTGTCAGCGGTGTCCTTGGCCCGCTACACCCCCTGCTCGACGCAGGGCAGACCGTGAGGTGAAGCGGGGGGACATGGGCGGGGACATCCTTGATCCGGAGGGCGCCCGTGAGCGTTTGGCGGCGTGGCAGGGGCGGATCGACAAGTTGGCCTCGGACACCCAGGCGATGAGTGATCGGTTGCGGGAAGTGCGGGTCACGGTGGGTGATCCGGGCGGGTTGGTCGAGGTCACGGTGGATTCGACTGGCTCGTTGGTGGATTTGCGGTTGACCGATCGGATCGGGCGAGCGGCTCCGTCCGTGGTCGCGGGGACGATCATGGCCACGCTGGGCGAGGCACGGAGTCGGGTGGCGGACCGGTCGCAGGAGATCGTGGCGGAGACGGTGGGCGCGGAGTCTCCGGCGGGGCGGGCGATCGCGGAGAGTTTCGGGCGGTTGCGCGGCGGGCAAGCCCCGGAACCCTTCTCCAGCCCCGTTTCTGATTCTGGCGGCTCTGCTGACGGTGCGGACGACGAGGGTTATGACGTGCGGTCGGATCTGGGGCGGTGGTGAGTGTGGCTGAGGGGTTCGACGTCGATGTCGAGCAGATGCGGGCGCATGCGGGCAACCTGGACGCGATCAAGGCCCGGTTCGGGGCGGTGCGGTCGGCCAGTGCGCATATCGCGGGGGACGAGCGGGCTTATGGGGTGTTGTGCGGGTGGATTTCCGGTGTGTTGGAGGACAAGCACGCCCGGCAGGACGAGTTGATCGCGTACGTGGAGGAGAACCTGGCGTTGGCCGCGGAGTCGTTGCGCGCTGGCGCTGAGGCGTACGCGGCGGTGGAGGACACCAACACCGGGTTGATCGGCTCGGCGGGTGGTGGGCTGTGACTGACGGCTCGTTGGTGGCCCCGGTTGAGTCGTCGCGGGAGGCGTGGACGGGCTCGGGGCTCGCGGACAGCATCGAGGGGCTGGTCGACGCGATCAAGTCCGAGGGCTGGGTCGATGACGTGTTGGCCGGGGCGGGATTGGCCGTGGAGGTCGCCGCGTCGGCGCTGGACCCGATCAGCGCGTTGCTGGCCAACGGGCTCGGTTGGGCGATGGAGTACTTCGACCCGCTGCGCGAGATGCTCGACGAGTTGACCGGGATGCCCGACGTGGTCGCCTCCCACGCCGCGACATGGAACAACATGGCCACCGAGTTGCACGCCATGGCCACCGACCTGGGCGCCAGCCTGGCCGAGGACCTGCCCGACTGGAACGGTCGGGCAGCGGAGGCCTACCAGGCGATGATGGCCCACAACGTCGAGGCCATCGGCGGGTTGGCGGCGATCTCCGCGGCGATGTCCGCGGCCACCGAGGGCGCCGGGGGCCTGGTCGAGATGACCCGCGAGATCGTGCGGGACCTGATCGCGGACCTGGTGGCACGGGTGATCGTGTGGGCGGCCGAAGCGATCTTCGTGGTCACCATCCCGGTGGTCGCCGCCCAAATCGTCGCCGCGGTCGTCAAGTGGGCTGGACGCATCCTCACCTACACCACGGCCCTGGTCACCAGCCTGACCAACCTCACCAAACTCCTCAACGGATAGCGGCGACCATGGCGAAACTCCTCGCGATCCTCGCGCTCCTCATCCGCTTCGCCCTACACAACAAGAAGCCCGGTGGCGACAGCCCCGGCAACGCCGCCAAGCCCGGCGGCAAGCCTGTGCAACCCGCCACCGGGGTGACGAGCGCCCTGGATAACACTCAAGGCATCGCCGAGCGCGGCAGGTCGGGCAGCGCTGGAGGCCGCGGCGGCGGGCATGGGGGCGACCGCGAGGGCGGGCAACCTCAACCGCACAACCCGGCCGAGCCGCCACCGGGTGTCACGTTTGACGACCCGAGGCGCCCGAACCTTGGCAGTGACGGCAAGTACTACATCAGGGACGGCGTGGATCACGATGTCCCCATCGATGAGCCGGGCAATGTCTCGCGGACGATCACGGACATCGACCGGCCCGAGGACGGCGTGCTGTGGGAAGAGAAGTCCGCGACCACCGCGGGCGACGTCGACAAGTGGGTGAGCAAGCAGGTCACCAAAAAGATCGAGTCGTACATCGAGGCGCGCCAGCACATCGCGGGCTACGAGCAGGCGCCGGTCGGCATCGAGTTCACCAAGGCGGGGGCCGACCCGGCGTTCCGGGCCGCCGTGGAGAAGGCGATCGCAGACCTTCGGGTCAAGCATCCAGACGTGACCATCTTGGTAAAGTGGGCAGAATGAGCTACGTATTCGATATCGGCGACGACACGGTGTGGAGCCCCTCGCTGCAAGTGGGCGACCTCTATGTTCGTTTTCTGCGAGAAGCCGCGGAGACGCTGGGGCTTCCGACCGGTCTGACGGCGATCGCGTCGGACATGTACGAGATCGACATCGATCTGTACGAGAACCTCGTGAAGAAGCTGTTCACGACCTATTTCTCCAGCGGCCACCCGGTGCTGCGCGGCCTGGTCGGAGCCATCCTGGCCCCGTCAGTGGTGGTCCTTGAGCGCGGCGGAAGGCCACTGAGCCCCGGTTCACTGGAGGAAAGGGAGTACATCGATCAGGCACGCGGCTTGTCGATGGCCAGATGACCGCGCAAGTCAGCCGCTGCTCCGGCGTTCTCGTCATTGCTCCGATATGAGGTACTCAGAACCCGAGCCGATCAGCCCCGAGGAGTTCCAAGCGGTTCTTAAGTCCGGCCAAGGACAGGCGATCGCCAAGGCGCTTGTGGGGTTGGCGTGCTATTCGCCGGACTGGCGATGGGTGCAGGAAACCTGCCTCACCCTCCTTGATCACCCCGACCCCGGTGTTCGGGCGGTCGCCATAACGTGTCTGGGGCATGTGGCACGTATTCACGGCGAACTAGACAAGACCCGAGTCGTCCCGCGGTTGCAAGCACTCGTCCAGGACCCAAACCTCGGCGGCAGGGCTGAGGACGCCCTTGAAGACATCGCCACTTTCGCCGGGCGCTGAACCGGGCCGCCAGGCCGACGAACGCGACCAGGGTAGATACTCACTCGAACATCGACTCGATTTCCGCGGCACCCTTCCACCGAAGACAAGCGGGACGCTCACCGGTCGCCATAAACTCGGCAAGGGCCGCGTAAACAGTTTCCACATGAACTTCCGCACCCGGAGGCACCGGCGTGTCGTGCAGTCCAGCCAGATGGTAGGTCTGCCAAGCGGCATTACCCCCTTCCGCGGGCACCAACCGCGCAGACTCGTCCACCCACATCAACGCACCGATTTCGTTGTGCACCCCCACCTTCAACGTCCTCTCCCCACCCGGCGAGTCGACAGAACCCGCGCTGACCGCCCACATCCAGGGGATTTCAACACCGTCCTCGTTCAACTGCCGAATCGCCGCCACCAAGTCGACGTCAGCGGGAATCCGGTCAACATGCAGGAATGGAAGCTCAATAATAACGCTCATCACACCGCCTTACCCTGATAGACTCTCTTGAAGGGATTTCCACCCGCGTCCGTTCCTAGCACCGTCAGCGTAGACCCACAGGGAATAAAGTCGGAAAGAACCCAATGACACCCCTTTGCCATTCCCGGTTCCGACCCACAAGGCGCGTGATTGATCGTGACTTTCGCGGACCTTCCGCCGGATTTGACCATCATGACGACGGCTTTCATCTCGACGTGGTTGAGCACGAACTCGGCATCCCTTTCGATCTTCAACAGCCTGGCTCGCTTGGCGACCTCCATCGTCCACGGGTCCTGGGTCGTCGCCGACATCTCACCGTAGGACCTCCCATCGATCTCCACCACGCCCGTCATCGGCGAGTTGCGCTTGCCCCGGCGCACCCTGGGCGAAAGATCATCGGAGTACGGCAGCGCGTCCTCGGGGTAGCGGTCACCATGCCGGTTCACCACTTCCGGCAAACCCCGCCGACACTGGTGGCCGCGCCTGCGGCGCCGACAAGCTCCCAGTGATCGTCAGCGTCGTGGCCAGTTCGACCATCTGGACAAGCCGCCGGTTGGGTGGAAACGGCTCAGTCGACGGAATCCAATCCCAAGTGATCCCGCAGTGTCGTCCCGGTGTAGTCCGTCCGGAAAGCGCCGCGTTCCTGTAGCAATGGCACAACACTATCCACGAACTCGTCCAAGCCTGCGGGCACGATATGCGGGACCAGGATGAAACCGTCCGCCGCGTCCCGTTGCACAAGGTCGTCAATGGTGTCCGCCACGGTCTTCGGCGATCCCACAAACGTTTGCCGCGCGGTGACCTCAATAGCCAAATCACGGATCGACAGGTTCTTCGCCTCCGCCAGTTCCCGCCAGCCCCGCACAGTCGCCACCGGGTCCCCGTACATGCGCACGCTGGCCCGGCCCCGGGCGATAGCAGGTTCCCCCACGATCGGATCGACGTCGGGCAGTGGCCCGTCCGGGTCATAAGCGCTCAGGTCGCGGTTCCAGACCTGTTCCAGCAAAACCAAGGCCGTCGCGCCGCTCACCTGCTGGCGTCGCACCTCGTAGGCCCGGTCCGCAGCCTCGGCGTCGGTGTCACCCAGCACGAAAGTGGCGGCGGGCATCACCACCAACTGGTCGGGCCTGCGGCCGTAGCGCGGCAGCCGGGACTTCACGTCGGCGTGGAAGGCTTGGCCCGCTTCCAAAGTCGCGTGTCGGCTGAAGATGGCGTCGGCGGTGGCCGCGGCGAACTCGCGGCCCTCGTCGGAGTCGCCCGCCTGGAAGATCACCGGCCTACCCTGGGGAGAACGTGGGACGGCGAAGCGGCCAGAGATGTCGAAGTGCTCGTCGGTCACCGAGAACGCGCCAGCGTTGGGGGAAGCCAAAAAGGCGCCGCTCTCCTTGTCGGCCAAGACCGTCCCCGCGGGCCAGGAGTCGAACAAAGTGCTTGCGGCGTCGAGGAAAGCGCGGGCGCGTGAGTAGCGCTGGTCCTCGGGCAAAAACCCGCCGCGGCGGAAGTTCTCGCCGGTGAAGGCGTCCCAGGAGGTGACGACGTTCCACGCGGCGCGGCCCGCCGAGAGGTGGTCGAGGGTGGCGAACTGGCGGGCGACCTCGTAGGGCTCGTTGAACGTGGAGTTGATGGTGCCCGCGAGACCGAGCCGGTCAGTCACCGCCGCCAGCGCCGCCAGCACGGTGAAGGTGTCCGGCCTGCCGACGACGTCGAGGTCGTGCAGGCGCCCGTTCTGCTCCCGCAGGCGCAGACCCTCGGCCAGGAAAAGGAAGTCGAGCTTGCCGCGCTCAGCCGTGCGCGCGAAATGGGTGAACGAGGAGAACTCGATCTGGCTGCCGGACGCCGGGTCGCTCCAGACCGTGGTGTTGTTGACGCCGGGGAAATGCGCGGCGAGGTGGATCGGCTTGCGGGGCATCAGGCTCCCTCCGAGCGGGCATACCGGTTCGCGGGCCGGGGCAGGCCCAGGAGTTCGCGCAGCGAGCCGGGCTCGCCGGTGGCCGCGGGGCGCAGCGGGGCCAGCGCCTCGGTGATCGCGGTCAGGTCGTGCGGGATCGCGGCCGGACGCAGGCGCACGCCGTCGATTCCGGCGGCGTGCCAGTCGAGGATGAGGGCGGCCAGGTTGTCCGGGGTGCCGGTGAAGATCGCGGCGTCGGAGGTGATGGCGGCGCCCGCCACCTCGTCCAAACGGGCTTTGCGGGCCTCGGCCGCCGCGGTGGTGTCATCGAGGAACACCACCAGGTCGGCGAAAACCAGCGGAGACCGCACCGCCGTGGCCAGCGTCGCGGCCTCGCCGACGTCCCTCGGTGTGACGAAAGCCAGGTCGGCGACCTCCCCCGCGAGCCGGTGCGACTGCTCGGTGTGGCTGAGCACGGCCACCAGCGGCTGCCCCTGCGGCGGGCGCGGCGTGATCGACGGGCCCTTGACGGCGAAGAAGCGGCCCCGGAAGTCGATGTGGTGCAGCTTGTCGCGGTCGATGAAGCGGCCGGTGGCGGTGTCGCGGATCTCCGCGTCGTCCTCCCAGCTGTCCCACAGCGCGCGGATGACCTCGACGTACTCGCCCGCCTCCGCGAACAACTCGGCCAGGTCGTCGGGCGCGGCCCGCCTGCCGAACAGCCGGGCGTCGGCCGCGCTCGGCGCGACCCGCACCCGCACGCCCGCCCGGCCGCCGGTCACGTAGTCCAGGGTCGCGATGGCCTTGGACGCGTGGAACGGCTCGGTGTGCGTGGTGACCACGGTGGGCAGCAGCCCGATCCGGCGGGTGAGCGGGCCGACCCGCGCGGCGATCAGCACCGAGTCGAGCCGTCCCCGCACCTGGTCCACCCTGTCGTCGGGCTCGCCGTCGCGCGAGGTGGTCTGGATGCCAAGCGAATCCTCGATGGTGACCAGGTCCAGCCCGGCCCGGTCGGCCGCGGTCACCAGGTCCGCCCAGTACGCGGCGGTGAACAACTCACTCGGCCGCGCGTCGGGCTCCCGCCACGCCGCCGGATGCCACCCGGCCCCGTCCAACGCGAGAGCCAAATGCGGCCACTGGATGATGGTCATAGGACGCCTTTCCACTCAGGTCAAGCACGAGTGCGCCGCGGCCGACGCGTCCACCTCGAACCTCGCCGCGCTGACCGGCGCCCGCCGGGCGAACAGCGCGCGCAGGTAGGCGATCACCGGGACGCTCCGAGGATGTGGCGGGCGAGCGCGTCGTTGCGGCGCAGGGCGATGGCGTTGGTCTTCGGGCGGGAGAACGCGGCGGCGCCGCGGGCGCTGGTGTGCGGGCCGACGGCGTGGCGGCGGGGGTGCGGGCGGCCCTGGGCGTCGACCAGGCGCAGGTCTTCGGTCACCTGAATGCGGCCGGTGGAGCGCCCGCCCGGCAGGATCTCGGCGACGAGGTCGCCGCGGTCGCGCAGCGCCCGGACGAGCGGGTCGGTGGCGCGCTCGACGCCGGGTTCCGGCAGCCGGGCCTCCACCAGCGCGGTCGCGGTCACCCGCTCAGGAAGGGCGGGGCTGCCCGCGACGAACCGGCCGGTGTCGGTGTCGGCGCGCACCCACAGGTCGGGGCCCGCGAAGTCCACGACGCCCGCTTCCGAGAGCGCCAGAAGTTGCCGCAGGCGGGGACCGGGCGGACCGCTGGCGTAGTAGCTGAAGAAGCCGAACCACCAGCCGTCCACCTCGCTGATGAACTCGTCCGTGGCGCCACCCGCGGCCACGACGGCGGCGAGTTGACCGAACGCGGACAGCATCGCCAGGAAAGCGCCCAGGTCCGCGCTGAACCGCTGGTCGGCGCGGCGGTCGAGGTCGGCGCGAATGTGGGCGCGCAGGTGCGCGGTGAACGCGGCCCGGTCACCGAAGGCCAGGCCGCGCAGCGGGCGGTCCAGCGCGGCGAGGTCCAGCCGGTCCTCGACGGCGGGGACGGCTTCGGCGACCAGGTCCCGGGGGTCGTCGGCGGCGGCGTACCGGCGCTCGAACTCGGCGAAGGGCATTCGGACGCGGTCGGGGTGGCCGGTGAACAGCTCGGTGTAGTAGCCCCAGCCGATGTCCTTGGCCATGAGCGGCCAGACGTCCCGCCGGAAATCCAACGGCTCGGCACGCGAAAGCAGGTCTCTTATCTCGTCTTGCCCGAAGAAGCGCGGCAGTTGGGCGCGCTCTCCACGCAGCGGATACTCCGGTTTGGCGCGGTAAGGCACGCCTCTACGCGAACCGACAATCAATTTCGGCTCCTTACCGGACGGCCGGTAAGCGAGACTGCCGCTCGGGCCGGTCTCGTACCGGCCGCCGCGGCCCTCGGTGAGTAGGACCATGAGGTCGATGAACGCCAGGCCGAAGCCGCGCACGAGCACGTCTTCGCCCGGTGCGAGCGCGGAAAGGTCGAGATCGGCGGTGTAACCGGGCGGCACATAGCGCAATCCGTTGGCCACGGCGAACTCCGCGAGCACGTCCTGTCCCCGGTCCGGCGTGGTGTCGAGGTGCCCCAGGGCGAGCACGACCCGGTCGACCACCAGCGGCTCGGCGCGGCCCGCGAGCCACACCGCCTGCCTGCCGCCCTCGGTGTCGGTGACGTCGAGCGCGGGCACGTCGTGCACCCGCAGCAGCACGGACGGCGGCAGGCCAGCCACCACATGCCGGAAAACCCAGTCCAGATAAGCGCTTTGCAGCCTGCGGGTCGGAAACGACGTCGGGGTGACCAGGCGCAACTCAGCGCGCAGCGCCTCGTCGGCGGTCGCCAACGCCTCCGGC
This sequence comes from Actinokineospora sp. NPDC051303, assembly GCF_055586285.1. Lineage (NCBI taxonomy): Bacteria > Bacillati > Actinomycetota > Actinomycetes > Pseudonocardiales > Pseudonocardiaceae > Actinokineospora > Actinokineospora sp. NPDC051303. The sequence continues at coordinate 46,962 of NZ_JBVJIN010000004.1, read as the reverse complement.
GACGCGGCCCACTCGGCCAGCGAGGGGCCGGGCCGGATGGGGCCGTCGCTGGTCACCGACTCGTCGGTGAACATGGTGACGTCCTCGGGCATGGAGTTCATCCACAGCAACGGGGACTGATCGTGCCGCCACACCCGCCCAGGGCCCGCCGGATACGGGTCGATCAGGTGCACTACTAGTTCACCGGAAAACTCGGCGGCATTGGCCGAGAGCCGTTCGAGAAGCCCGATGCCGGACGGACCCGCGCCGATCACCGCGAGGGACCGTGTTTCTGCGGCCATGACGACCCTCCCCGGCAGCCCGCTGTCGCGTCTCTCTCTTCGACGTTAGGCACACTCGGGCCGCGACGGTCAGGCGTCCACTCCGTGGACTCTTACCACGGTAAGTCCACTGTGGAATAAGAGCGATTCAACGGTTCTGTAACAAGGGCGCAATCTTGGCGGCGGTAAGCGTAGATAGTTCGACCACTTGCTCGAAGCGGTCTTCGGTCAGCCGCACGGTAGGCCCTTGCACCGCGATCGCCGCCAAGACCCGCTCACCGGAATCCCGCACCGGCACCGCGACAGCGCGGACACCCGGCACGCGTTCCTCGTCGTTGAGCGCCCACCCGCGCTCGCGGACCGCCCGGAGTTCGGCGTGCAGCTCATCGGGCGAGGTGATGGTGTTCTGGGTGAGGCGCGCGAGGTCGCCGAGGTGCGCGATGGTCGCGGGCAGGTCGTCGTCGCCCGCGAGCAGGCACTTGCCCATGGCCGAGGTGTGCAGCGGCACCCGGGTGCCGCGCGCCTGGTCGAACCGCAGCGGCTGGCTGGAGGCCACGTCGAGCACCACCTGCACGTCCCGGCCCGCGCGGATGCCGAGGTTGACCGACTCGCCGGTAGCGGCGGCCAGCTCCTGCAACACCGGCAGCACCTGGTCGTAGCCAAGCTGTTCGGCGGCCCGCATCCCCAGCACGAGCAGCTCGGGGCCGAGCTGGTAGCGGTCGCCCCGGGGCGCCCGCATGAGCAGGCCGCCGTCTGTCAGCGCGCGGGTAAGCCGGTGCGTGGTGCTTACCGACAAGCCGGTAAGCCGGGCGATCTCGCTGACGCCCTTGGTGACCTCGCCGGTCTCGAAGCACCGCAGCACCGCCAACGCGCGCTCGATCGCCTGGGCGCCCGTCCGGCCGTTCTGCTCCCGCAGGTCAGACACCGGCGGATTCTGACACACCCACCCGGTCAGGTGATGCCGGGCAGCCCGCCGTCGGCGACCGGGAGCCCCTCGGCGTCCCAGGCGCGAAATCCCCCGATCAGGTCGATCGCGTTGCGCAGGCCCAGGTCGCGCAGGTCGCGCACGGCGAGGCTGGACGCGTAGCCCTCGTTGCAGTACACGATGACCACGCTGTCCTCGGTGATCTCCTTGATGCGGTCCGGGCACTTCGGGTCGAGCCGCCATTCCAGCACTATCCGCTCGACCGGTAGCGCGCCCAGGATCTCGCCCTCGGCCAGCCGGTTGTAGTACGGGCGGATGTCCACCATGAGGGCACCCTCCCGTTGCAGCCGGTAGGCCTTGACCGGATCGACGCGGTCGATCCGCGAACGCGCCTCGGCAAGCACGGCTTCGATGGACATCACACCTCCGGAGCGCCATCGCTGTCGTCGTTACCCCCTGATGGTGGCACGCTCCGGACCGTCACACTGCGCTTTCCACTTTGTGGAATGCCATGCCAACTTCAGCCGTCGTCCACGATCGCGGCCAGGGTGACGGCCCACTGGTCCAGGACCCGGCGGCGACGCTTGCCGTCGTCGGTGAGCAGGTTGGCCAGGCCCAGGCCGCGGGCCATGTCCAGGGTCGCCTGCACCAACTCCCGCACGCCGGGGCGGGTCTCATCGACGCCGAGCGCCGCGACGGTGAGCCGGTGCGCCTCGCGGCCGAGCTGCGCCTCCAGCGGGACGACCTGGGCGCGCAACTGGTCGTCCGACGACGCGGCGACCCACAGGTGCAGCGCGGCCCGGAACAGCTTGCTGGAGTACATCTCGCCGATGGCCCGCACGACGCACTCGATGCGGTCGCGGCCCGGCGGCAGGTTCGGCAGGCCGTCGCGCATGTGCGCCAGCCGCTCCTCGGTGACGTACTCGATGGCGGCGGTGAACAGGTCTTCCCGGGTCGGGAAGTGGTGCTGCGCCGCGCCCCGGGACACCCCCGCGCGCTCGGCGACCACGGAGACCGTGCTGCCCGACCAGCCGACGTCGGCGAGGCAGTCGACCGCCGCCGCCAGCAGCCGGGCCCGAGTGGCCCGGCTGCGGTCCTGACGGGGCTCCCGAACGGCCTCACTCACCGCGCTCTCACCTCTTAGTACGACTTGGGCAGCCCCAGGCTGAACTGGGCCACGAAGTTCAGAATCATCTCCCGGCTCACCGGGGCGATCCGGGTCAGCCGGGACGCCGCGACGAGGGCACCGAGACCGTACTCGCTCGCCAGACCGTTGCCGCCATGCGTCTGCACCGCCGCGTCGACCGCCTTCACCACGGCCTCGCCCGCCGCGTACTTCGCCATGTTCGCCGCCTCGCCCGCGGCCATGTCGTCGCCGCCGTCATAGAGCGCGGCGGCCTTCTGCGTCATCAGCTTGGCCAGCTCCAGCTCGATCTTGGCCTGCGCCAGCGGGTGCGCCACGGCCTGGTGCGCGCCGATCGGCTCCTTCCACACCGTGCGGGTCTTGGCGTAGTCGACGGCCTTCTCCAGCGCGAACCGGCCCATGCCCACCGCGAACGACGCGGCGAGGATGCGCTCCGGGTTCAGGCCTGCGAACAGCTGCATGAGCGCGGCGTCCTCGGAGCCCACGAGCGCGTCGGCGGGCAGCCGCACGTCATCGATGAACAGGGAAAACTGGTAGTCCGCCGAGACGATGTCCATTTCGATGCGCTGGTAAGTGAACCCGGGGGCGTCGGTGGGGACGATGAACAACGCGGGCTTGAGCTTGCCGGTCTTGGCGTCCTCGGTGCGGCTGACCACCAGCACCGCCTGCGACTCGTCCACGCAGGAGATGAAAACCTTGCGGCCGTTGAGAACCCAGGTGTCGCCGTCCCGGCTGGCCGTGGTGGTGAGGCGGTGCGCGTTGGACCCGGCGTCCGGCTCGGTGATGGCGAACGCCATCCGGACCGTGCCGTCGGCGAACCCGGGCAGCCAGCGCCGCTTCTGCTCGTCGGTGCCGTAGCGGGCGATGATCGTGGCGCAGATCGCGGGCGAGACGACCATCTGCAGCAGGCCCGTGCCCGCCGCGCCCAGTTCCTCGCAGACCGCGGCGAGGTCCCCGATGCCGCCCCCGCCGCCGCCGAACTCCTCCGGGACGTTGACGCCGAGGTAGCCGAGCCTGCCCGCCTCATCCCACAGCTCGGTGGTGTGGCCGCCGGACTTCGCGGCCTTGAGCGTGTACTCGTGGCCATACTTGCGGCCCAGTTCGGCCACGGCCTTGCGCAGCGCCTGACGCTCGTCGGACTCGGTAAAGCTCACGACTCCTCCTCGGCCCGCACGACGGCGAGCACTCGACCCACGTCCACCTGGTCCCCGGCGGCGACCGGCAACTCCGCGACCACGCCGTCGACGGGCGCATCGACGCGGTGCTCCATCTTCATGGCCTCCAGCCACAGCAGCGCCTGGCCCGCCGTCACCCGCTCCCCCGCCGCGACCGCGATCCGCACGACCGTGCCGGGCATCGGTGCCAACAGCGAGCCCGCCGCCACCTGCGCGGCCGGGTCGGGGAACCGCTCGGCGACGGCCAGCTCCACCGCGCCGAACGCCGAGTCCACACAGGACACTCCGGGATAGCGGGACACCGCGAAGCGGCGCAGCACCCCGCCGACTTCCAGCCGCACCTCACCCGGGTCAGCCGACACCAGCCGCACCCCATCGAAGCCCTCGGCGACCAGGCCCGCCCGGCTGACCCGGTAGCGGATCTCGTGGTCGCCGAACGTCTTCACCTGCGGCTGCGACACGACATTGCGCCAGCCGCCAGGAATGCGGCCGAGCACCCGCGCCGCCGCCCGGTTCGCCTCCGCGTCGGCCAAGGCGGCGGCCAACGCGGACAGCGCCTCGGCCTCCTTGTCCACCAAGGGTTCCGCGAGCACGGGCAGGCCGTGGCGGTCGAAGAACGCGGTGTCGGTGTCGCCCGCGAGGAAGGCGGGGTGCCGCAGCACGCGGACGAGCAGGTCGCGGTTGGTGCGGACGCCGTGGATTCGGGCCCGGGTCAGCGCGCCCGCCAGCGCGCGGGCGGCGGTGGCGCGCTCGGGCGCCCAGGCGATGACCTTGGCCAGCATCGGGTCGTAGTGCACGCCGACGACCGAGCCCGACTCGACGCCGGAATCCAGCCGCAGCCCCGAATCGCCTTCGCAGGCGAAGGCAGCCGTGACGCCGGGAACCTCGAACCGGTGCAGCGTGCCGCTTTGCGGGCGCCAGTCGTGCGCGGGGTCCTCAGCGTAGAGGCGGACCTCGATAGCGTGCCCCCGGCTTGCGGGCGGCTCAGCGGGCAGCGCGGCGCCCTCGGCCACCGCAAGCTGCCACCGCACCAAATCCAGTCCCGTGACGCACTCGGTGACCGGGTGCTCGACTTGCAGGCGGGTGTTCATCTCCAGGAAGTAGAACCGGCCCGACTCGTCGGCCAGGAACTCCACCGTGCCCGCGCCTTCGTAGCCGATCGCGGCGGCGGCCGTGCGGGCCGCGTCGAACAGCCGCTCCCGCATCCCTTCCGTCCGCTCCACCAGCGGCGACGGCGCCTCTTCCACGACTTTCTGGTGCCTGCGCTGGATCGAGCACTCCCGCTCGCCGACCGCCCAGACCGTGCCGTGCCGGTCGGCCATGACCTGCACCTCGATGTGCCGCCCGGTCTCCAGGTACGGCTCGCAGAACACGGTCGGGTCGCCGAACGCCGACGCCGCCTCCGACCGCGCCGCCGCCAACTCGCCTTCCAGGTCTTCGAGCCCGCGCACGACGCGCATCCCGCGCCCGCCGCCGCCTGCCGAAGCCTTGACCAGGACCGGGAGATCAGCCTCGGTCACCTCGTCTACTTGAGACAGAACGGGCACGCCAGCGTCGGCCATCAGCCGCTTGGACTCGATCTTGGAGCCCATCCGCTCGATCGCCTCGGCGGGCGGGCCGATCCAGGTGAGCCCGGCATCGATCACCGCGCGGGCGAAATCCGCGTTCTCCGACAGGAAGCCGTAACCGGGGTGGATGGCGTCGGCGCCCGCGTCGAGCGCGGCGCGGATCAGCAGGTCCGGCCGCAAGTACGTCTCACCGGGGGTGTTTCCGGGCAGCCGGACGGCGGTGTCGGCCTCACGCACGTGCGGGGAGTCCGCGTCCGCGTCGGAGAACACCGCCACTGTGGCCAAACCGAGGTCGCGGGCCGTGCGAAACACCCGCCGCGCGATCTCGCCGCGGTTGGCGACCAGCACGCTCCCGATCTGGTCCATCTGGGGAATCTGGCTCATGTCACTCACATCCGGAAGACGCCGAAGCCCTTGGCGCCCTCGATCGGTCCACTGTGGATGGCGGACAAGGAGATGCCGAGCACCGTGCGGGTGTCGCGCGGGTCGATGATGCCGTCGTCGTAGACCATGCCGGACAGGAACATCGGCAGCGACTCGGCCTCGATCTGGCCCTCGACCATCGCGCGCATCGCGGCGTCGTGCTCCTCGTTGTAGACCTGCCCCCGGCTTTCCGCGCCCTGGCGCATGACGATCGAGAGCACCCCGGCGAGCTGGGCCGGGCCCATGACCGCGGATTTCGCGCTGGGCCAGGCGAACAGGAAGCGCGGGTCGTAGGCGCGCCCGCACATGCCGTAGTGGCCCGCGCCGTAGGAGGCGCCCATGAGCACCGAGATGTGCGGGACCGTCGAGTTGGACACCGCGTTGATCATCATCGCGCCGTGCTTGATGATGCCGCCCTGCTCGTACTCCTTGCCCACCATGTAGCCGGTGGTGTTGTGCAGGAACAGCAGAGGTGTGTTCGTCTGGTTGGCGAGCTGGATGAACTGGGTGGCCTTCTGCGACTCCTCGCTGAACAGCACGCCGCGCGCGTTGGCGAGGATGCCGACCGGGTAGCCGTGGATCTGCGCCCAGCCGGTGACCAGACTGCTGCCGTAGAGCGGCTTGAACTCATCGAAGTCGGAGCCGTCCACCACGCGGGCAATGACCTCGCGCGGGTCGAACGGGACCTTGAGGTCGCTGGGCACGATGCCGAGCAGGTCTTCTGGGTCGTGCTCCGGCTCGGCGTAGTCGGCTTGCGGCGCTGGCCCCTGCTTCTTCCAGTTCAGCCGCGCCACGACGCGCCTGCCGAGCCGGATCGCGTCCCGCTCGTCCACGGCGAGATAGTCGGCCAGGCCGGACACCCGGGCGTGCATCTCCGCGCCGCCAAGGGATTCGTCGTCGGACTCCTCACCGGTCGCCATCTTCACCAGCGGCGGCCCGCCAAGGAAGACCTTCGCGCGTTCCTTGACCATCACCACGTGGTCGGACATGCCCGGCAAGTAGGCGCCGCCCGCCGTGGAGTTGCCGAAGACGACCGCGACCGTGGGCACGCCCGCAGCCGAGGCCCGGGTGAGGTCGCGGAACGTGCGCCCGCCCGGGATGAAGATTTCCTTCTGCGTCGGCAGATCCGCGCCGCCCGACTCGACCAGGTTGATGGTCGGCAGCCGGTTCTGCGCGGCGATGTCGGCGGCGCGGAAGCCCTTCTTCATGCCCCACGGGTTGATCGCCCCGCCCTTGACCGTGGGGTCGCTGGCGTTCACCAGGCACTCGACGCCTTCCACGACGCCGATGCCGGTGACCAGGCTGCCGCCGACCTGGTAGTCGGTGCCCCACGCGGTCAGCGGGGACAGCTCAAGGAACGGCGAGTCCGGGTCGAGCAACAGCTCGACCCGTTCGCGGGCCAGCAGTTTGCCCCGATCGCGGTGCCTGTTGACGTACTTCTCGCCGCCGCCCGCCACCGCCTTGGCGTGCTCGGCGTCCAGCTCGGCGAGCTTGTCCAGCATGGCGTCGCGATTGGCTTGGAAGTCGGGGCTGCCCGCGTCCACAGTAGACCGAATAACTGTCATGAGGTGTACCCCAATCGCTTGGCGGCGAGGCCGGTCATGATCTCGTTCGTGCCGCCGCCGATGCCGAGGATGCGCATGTCCCGGTAATGTCGCTCCACTTCGGACTCCCGCATGTACCCGATGCCGCCGTGCAACTGCACCGCCTGGTGCGCCACCCATTCGCCCGCCTCGACGGCGGTGTTCTTGGCGAAGCACACCTGGGCGATGACGTCCTCGCCCGCGAGGTGCCGCACGGCGACGTCGCGGGTGTAGGCGCGGGCGACGTCGATCTTGCGGGCCATCTCGGTCAGCGTCGTCTGCACCGACTGCCGGGAGATCAGCGGACGCCCAAAGGTCTCCCGCAGTCTGCACCACGCCAGGGTCAGGTCCAGCGCGCGCTGCGCCGCCGCGTACGCCTGCACGGCCAGCGTCAGCCGCTCGGCGACGAAGTTCATCGTGATCTGGACGAACCCGGTGTTCTCCTGCCCCACCAGGTTCGCCACCGGCACTCGGCAGTCCACAAAGGAGAGTTCGGCGGTGTCGGAGCAGTGCCAGCCCATCTTCTCCAGCCGCCGGGTCACCGTGAACCCGGGCATGCCCTTCTCGATGACCAGCAGGGAAATCCCGTGCGCGCCCGCGTCCCCGGTCCGCACCGCCGTGGTGACGTAGTCCGCCCGCACGCCCGAGGTGATGAACGTCTTGGCGCCGTTGACAACGAACTCGTCACCGTCGCGCTTGGCCGTGGCGCGCAGGCCCGCGACGTCCGACCCGCCGTCCGGCTCGGTGATCGCCAGCGCGCCGATCAGCTCGCCCGCCAGGGTCGGGCGCACCCACCGGTCGATCTGCGCGGGGTCACCGGCGGCGGCCAGGTGCGGAACCGCGATGCCGCAGGTCATCAGGGACGCGATCAGCCCGCCGGACGCACCGACGTAATGCATTTCCTCCACCACGACCATCGCGTCGATCAGATCGCCGCCCCCGCCGCCGACCGCTTCGGGGAAGCCGACGCCGAGCAGACCGAGCGCGGCGGCGGAGCGGTGCAGCGAGCGCGGCAGCTCGCCCGCGCGCTCCCAGTCGTCCAGGTGCGGCAGGACTTCCGCGGCCATGAACGCGCGCACGGTTTCGCGCAGCGCGCGGCGCTCGGGGGTGTCGAACGGGCTCACAGGAAGACCTCCGGGATGTGGGCGTGCCGGGCGCGCAGCCATTCGCCCAGCGCCTTGGCCTGCGGGTCGAACCGGGTCGCCGCCGCGACACCCAGGCCGAGCAGGCCGCGCACGATGAAGTTGACCGCGCCCAGGTTCGGCAGCGGGTGCCGCTCGATGTCGAGGTCTCGGGTTTCCGGCAGCAGCTCGCGCAGTCGCTCGACGGTGATTTCGCTTATCAGCCAGTCAAACGCTTCCGGGCGGCGCGCCCAGACGCCCAGGTTCGCGTCGCCGCCCTTGTCCCCGGACCGGGCGCCGAGCACCGCGCCGAGCGGAGCCCACCGCACCGGCCCGAAGTCCTGCCGCGCTGTCACCTCGACCCACCGGGGCGGCACCGGAGCCGCGGGCGGCCAGGGGATGATTCGGCGCTCACCGTCCGGCAGCACGGCGACGTGCTCGACGGCCGACCGTTCGACGTATTCCGGCCGGTAGACGCCCACCGGCGTGCCGTCCGCGGGCGGCGCGGTGAGGGTGAACCCGGGGTAGCTGCCGAGCGCGAGTTCCACGGTGGCCCGGGAGAAAGCCTTGGCCCGCGCCGGATCGGTGGTCTTGACCGTGGCGTGCAGCAGCGCGCTGGCCGCTTCTTCGGTGTCGGCGTCCTCGTGGTCAGTGCGCGCCAGTGTCCACGTGAGACCGTCCGCGCCGATCGCGGCTTCGAGCTGGCGACGGGCAAGCGTCGCCTTAGCCTCGATGTCAAGTCCACAGAGGACGAACGTCGCGCTGTTCCGGAAGCCCGCCAGGGTGTTGACGCATACCTTGACCGTCTCCGGCGGCGACCCACCGCGCACCCCGCTGATCCGCACCCGGTCGGCCCCGTCGTCGGCGAGGGTGATCGTGTCGAGCCGGGTCGTGACGTCCGGCCCCAGGTAGTCGGGGCCTTGGATCTCGTAGAGCAGTTGCGCCGTCACAGTTTCCCGCGTCACCGCGCCGCCGGTGCCCGGGTGCTTGGTGATCACCGCGGACCCGTCCGAGTGGATTTCCGCGATCGGGGACCCCGGGTGGCCAAGGTCGGCGATCTCGGTGAAAAAGGCGAAGTTGCCCCCCGTCGCCTGCGTCCCACACTCGATGACGTGCCCCGCCACGGTCGCCCCCGCGAGCGCGTCATACTCCGTCGCCCCCCACCCGAAGTGCGCCGCGGCGGGCCCGACCACCAACGAGGCATCGGTGACCCGCCCCGTCACCACAACGTCGGCCCCAGCTTTCAGGCACTCAGCGATCCCCCACGCCCCAAGGTAAGCGTTGGCCGTGAGCGCCCCATCAAACCCAAGCGGCAGCAGATCGTCCCCCTCGACATGCGCCACCCGCACCTCCAGCCCCAACCGCCCCGCAAGCCCCCGCACCGCGTCGGCGAGCCCGGCCGGATTAAGCCCACCCGCATTGGCGACGATCTTGACCCCCTTGTCGACCGCCACCCCCAACGTGTCCTCCAACTGACGCAGGAACGTCTTGGCATAACCGCCGCCCGGGTCCTTGAACCGCTGGCGCCCAAGAATGAGCATGGTCAACTCAGCGAGATAGTCACCGGTCAGCACATCGAGATCCCCACCGGTCAGCATCTCGCGCACAGCACTGAGCCGATCCCCATAGAACCCGGAAGCGTTCCCAATACGAATCACGCCGCCCACCCGCCACCCACCTCGCGCCGGTCAGCACACCAACCAACAACACCCCCAGCGCGAATCACATCCACCACCGCCCACCGCACACTTCCGCGCCTGCCACCACACCAACCAACGACCACCCCGGCACAAATCACGCCCACCACCGCCAACCAACCCACCCACCACACACATCACGCCCACCACCACACCAACCAGCAACGTCCCCGGCGTGAATCACGTCCACCACCGCCGACCGCACACTTCCGCGCCAGTCAGCACACCAACCAGCAACGCCCCCGGCGCGAATCACGCCCACCACAACCCACCAACCCACCCACCACACACATCACGCCCACCACCACACCAACCAACGAGGTCCCTGGCGCGAATCACGCCCACCACCGCCGACCAACCGGCCCACCCCACACAACACGCCACTCAGCACACCAACCAGCGACGCCCTCAGAGCGAATCAGGTCCCCCACCGACCACCGCGCACTTCCGCGCCTGCCACCACAGCAGCCAGCGACCTCTCCGATGCGGCTCATGCCCGCTCCCGCCCGCCGCCAGGCGGCCCGGCAAACGCTTGCGCGATGCCCAGCCACTCCTCCGCGTCGGAGCCTTCGGCCACCAGTCCGGTGTCGGCCCGGTGAATCCGCTGAGTGACCAGTAGACAGAAGTCCAGCGCCGGACCGGAGACCCGCTGCCCGGCGTCCGAGGGCCCCCACGTCCACAAGCCCCCATCCGGCCCGGTCAACTCGACCCGGAACGGCTCGACCGGCGGCGTCTTACCGTTGACCAGGAAAGCGAAGTCCCGCGTGCGCACCCCCAGATGCGCCACATGCCGAAGCCGCCCCGTCGCCACCCGCGCCACCCCCAGCGCCGCCGCGACGTCCCCCGCGTGCGCCCAGGTCTCCATCAGCCTGGCCGTCGCCATGGACACCGCGCTCATCGGCGGCCCGTACCAGGGCAACTTCACCTCCGCCGGAACCTCGGCCAGCGCCGCCGCCAGCCCGTCCCGCGACCGCCGCCACCGCGCGAGCAAATCCCCGGGCGGCAACGCCGCCCCTTCGGCAGCCCCCTCGTCCACGAACCGCTGCGGATTCCCCGAAGCCAGCGCCTGCGCCAACTCCGCCTGAAACCCCTCGGCGTCGGTCACCGCCAACAACGCCCGCTCATCCGTCCACGCCAAATGCGCGATCTGATGCGCCACCGTCCACCCCGCCGCGGGCGTCGGCATCGCCCACCCCGCGTCGGGAAGATCAGCCACCCACGAATCCAACTCGCCGCCTTCGGCCCGCAGATCGGCGAGCAGCGCTGTCAGGTCGATCACGCCTCAACCGTCGCACGGGCCGCGCAACTTTTCAAGCATTCGTGCTTGATTGTTTTTGGGTCTGCCAGACTCCCCCTAGTGACCGTCGATCTGGTACCCGTGCGCGAACCGGACAAGCCAGTCCTCGCGAACCTGGTGCAGCTCTACCTGCACGACTTCGCCGAGATCCGGCCCGCCACGCTGACACCGCACGGCACGTTCGCCTACCACTACCTCGACAGCTACTTCACCGAACCCGCCCGCGCGGCCTACCTCATCACCGTCGCGAACACCCTCGCTGGCTTCGCCATGGCCCGCGGCGACGTCGACCCGGGCTGCTGGAATGTCGCCGAGTTCTTCATCGCCCGCACCCACCGCCGCTCCGGCGTCGGCCACCACGCCGCGCGGCGACTCTTCTCCCGGCACCCGGGCGAGTGGACGCTGTCCATCGACCACACCAACGCCCCGGCGCTGCGCTTCTGGCCGAAGACCGTCGCCAGCGCGGCCATCGGCCCGGTGACCCGCACCGACCAGCACCCGCCCGAGGTCGACCACGCCCGCACCCGGCTCCGGTTCCGGGTGCGCTAGTGCCCGCGCTCAGGCCCGCAGGTCGCCCCGGGTGCGGTGCCAGGGGGTGACGGTGTCCAGGGCGGTGTCGAGTTCCTCGCCGAGCATGGCGGCGCGGTGTTCGACAACGGCCTCGCCGAGCAGCGGCACGGCCAGCTTCGATGTGGTCAGGCGGTGCAGCGCTTCCCACGGGGTCCTGGCGAGATCGCCGACCAGCCTGCCTTCTGCGGGCAGCGGAAGGCGCTCATCGATGCCGGAGAGACCCGCGGCCAGCAGGGCGGCGACGACCAGGTGCGGCTGGGCGTCCGCACCGGCGAACCGGGCTTCCATCCGCAGGGAGGGGCCGTGTCCCGCGAGGCGCACCGCGGCGGTGCGGTCGTCGGTGGCCCAGCGCAGTGTGCGCGGCGAGAACGGGGCGGTGCGCAGGCGGACGTAGGAGTTCCAGGTTGGGGCCCAGAACGCGGTCAGGTCAGGGGCGGCGCGCAGAACGCCCGCAAGGAAGTGGCCAAACAGGGTGGACGGCTCGGTCGGCTGCGCGCCCGCGACCAGCGGCAGGCCCGCGGGGTCGGCCAAGGACAGGTGGATGTGACAGGAACTGCCCGCCCCCGACTTCTCGGCCGCGAGGTACCCCGCACGCACCCCCGCCGCCGCGGCGGCCTGACGAACGGCGAGTTGGTGCAACATGGCGTCGTCGCAGGCGGCCAGGGCGTCGCGGTGACGCAGCACGATCTCGTACTGACCCGGGTGGCATTCCCCGCGGGCCGACTCCATCCCCAGCCCCAGGCTGTCCACGGCGCGGTTCACCTGGTCGAGCACAGCGGTCAACGGCGACAGGCCGCCCACGGCGTAGTCCAGCCCGGAAGTGGTGAGCGGCACGCCGTCCGGGCTGGTGAAGGTCACCTCATGCTCCACCCCCACCGACGGCACCAACCCAACTTTCTCCGCCGCCACGAGCTGGTCACGCAGAGTGGTCCGCGGCGCCTCCGGAACCGGCCGGCCATCCGGCCACTCGACATCGCAGACCACCAGCCAAGTCGCGGCGTCGGCCGGCGACGGCACCAAGGTGGCCAGGTCCGGACGCATCCGCAGATCGCCGTAGCCACCAAGAAACTGGTCCACCGCAGGCGCGTTGACCGCCTCCCGCTCCGGATTCCAGCCGAACACATAGGAGCAAAGCCCGTACCCAGACGAGAGCACAGTGTCCACAAAGAACTCCGCACCCAACTCCACCGCAGCGAACCGAGCGTGCGGATCAGGCACCAGACACACCACCCGCCGCACACTGCCCGCCGCGACCGCTGCGCGCAACGCCCCCGACAACGCCGTAGCCGCCTGCGCACGAGCAGCAAGAGTGCGCGCCCCAACCGGACGCCGGTGGTCAATCCCGCCCGACACCCCAAAGCTCGACGCAGTCACCCAACACCACCCGCCCCAAACAACCCGCCAACCACCCGCGCGGGGACAGCGACCCCGCCCAAGCCAACCGGGCGCCGGCCGGTTCCGCCCAACACCCCAAAGCACGACGCGATCACCCAACACCACCCGCCCCAGACAACCCTCCGACCACCCGCACCGGGACAGCGAAAGCACCCAAGCCAACCGGGCGGCGGTCGCAGGCCCCGCCTGCCAGCCCAAAGTTCAACGCGGTCACCGAACACCACCCGCCCAGGACGAACTCGGTAGCCATCCGCGCGGGGGCAGCGAAAGCGCCAAAGCCAACCGGACAGCGGTAACCGACCCGCCCGACACCCCAAAGCCCGACGCGGTCACCCGACACCACCCGCCCAGGACAACCCGCCCACCACCCGCACCGGGGCAGCGAAGGCTCCCGAGCTGGCCGGGCCGCAGTCACCGATTCCGCCCGGCAGGCCCGAGTTTCGCGTGGTCACCAGGCGCCGTCCGGGTCGGGGCCTGCCAGGGGGTTGGCTGCGCGGCCGAAGCGGACGTCGAACTCGTCGTCGCGGTCTATTTTGTCGAAGCCTTGGCCTGCTAGGTGTTCGCGGTTGAGGCAGACGCGTTCGACGTCTGGGGCGAAGAGGCGGCAGGCGTCGAAACGGGCCGCGGTCTCGGGGTGGGTGTCGCGGTAGGCGGCGACGATCTCGCGGACCAGGGCCCACAGGCGGGGGCGCGGGTAGTCGAGTTCGTCTTGCAGGATCTCGGCCAGGAAGCGGAGCTGCCCGGCGAACACGGAACTGAACAGCGACTGCGCGAGCAGGTGCGCGGGCCAGCGCAGCATGTCCGCCTTCGCCGCCGGGCCGAGCAGGTCGTAGGCGGCGACCGGCTCGTCCAGCAGGTCGACGCCCTGGGCGAAGTCCTTGATCGCCACCCGGTGCGGGACGCCGCGGGTGTCGGTGACCAGGATGAGGTTCTGGCCGTGCGGGCAGAACCCGACACCGTGCGCGAGCAGCCAGTGCAGCAGCGGCGTGAGCAGCAGATCCAGTGTGCGGCGCAACCAGTCCTCGGTGTCCATTTCAGACCCGCGGATCAGCCGGGCGATCACCGACTCCCCATCCGGGCCGCGATAGGGCAGCGCGGCGAAGGAGATCGCCCGCTCCTCGGGCATGACCCGGGTGCGGATCGGCTCCCGCCACAACGCGCCCAACGTCTCGTGGAACCGGTACGGCAATTCCTCGATCGCGCCGAACAGCGGATGCCGCACGGACACGCTGGCGACCTCGCCAAGCAGGTCGAACCGGTACCGGTCGCGCAGCAACTCGTCGTCCTCGTGCACCGCGCGCAGCCACGTGGTGACCTCCGGCGCGGCCAGCGTCGCCGCGGAAGCCAGGCCGCGGTAGACCAGCGTGTTGCGCACCGACACCGCGGTCTTCACGTCGAACCGCGTCGGGTGCGAGGCGTTGGCCAGCGTCCGCACTGTCTGATGTGGACGGTACCGGTCGGTGCTGTAGCCGACCGGAACCACCGTGCCCTTGGCGAGTTCCGCGGCGTAGAGGGTGCCGACGATCTCATCGAGCTGCCACGGGTGCACCGGCATCAGCACATAGCTGTCCGGATCAGACAGATGCGACCGGAACTCGGCGACCTTGGTCGCCCCCAGTTCCTCTGTGAGCAGCCGTTCCTCGGAAAGCGTTGCCACACAACGGAACTGCGCGTAGTCACGGTGCACGGCCAGCCACGGCAACGCGAACCCGGCGCCCGCCTCCGGCGCGTAGCGGGCCCGGTCGCTCGCGGAGAAGCCGACCCGCCCCTTGTTCAGCACCAGGCGGGGATGCCCGGTGAGGCAGCCGTCCGCCGCGTCGTAGTCCACAGTGACCAGTTCGGCCGCGGTCGGCGGGTCGGCGAGCCGGGCCGCCTCGTTGGCCACCGTCGCGGTCAGCTCGGCCAGCACGTCGGCCAGGCGCAATCCCGTCAGCCCAAGCTCTTTGCGCGCGTCGACCACCAGCGTGCGCGGGTCGTCGGCGGGCTCGCCGTCGCGGGTCGCCGTGCCCGCGCGCACCGCCCACGACTCGAACGCCCCGCGCCGCGCCGCGAACCGGTACACCGCGCCGCCGACCAGCTCCAGCCGCCACGGCCGGTATCCGTCCGTCGAATCAACGCCGTCCGGCTCTGGCCGCAGCAGGCCCTCGTAGCTCAGCTCGCCCAGCATCTTGTGCACCACCAGCGCACCCGCGTCCCGCCACGCAGCCGTCACGTCGCCCTCCGTCCCTGCTCCGCCAACCCGAACGTGGTGAACGCGGTGCGCTCGGCGAGCGGGTGGACCGCCCGGCCGCACACCGCGTTGAGGATCGTCGCCGCCCGCCACGCCGCCAGCCCCAGATCCGGCGCGCCCACGCCGTGGGTGTGCCGCTCGGCGTTCTGGACGAACACCGGCCCGGTGATCTCCGGCCGCAGCCGGACCCGGAAGTCCGCGTCGACCACGACCCGCCCGGACCCGTCCCGCTCCCCGGCCAGCGGGCCGAGCAGGACGTCGAGGTCGCGCTCGACGTAACCGGTCGCGCAGACCACCGCGTCGGTGCGCAGCGTCGCGGTCGCGCCCTGCTGCTCATGCCGGACGGTCAGCTCGACACCGCTTCCCGCCCGCTCGGCCGCGACCACGGTCACGCCGGGGGTGAGGGTCACGTCCGGCCAGCCGCCGCCGATGGTCCGCTGGTAAAGCTCGTCGTGGATCGCGCTGATCGTGTCCGCGCTGATTCCCTTGTAGAGCTGCCATTGCGCGGGCACCAGCGCGTCGCGGGTCGCCTCGGGCAGGCCGTGGAAGAACCGGGTGTAGTCGGGGGTGAACTGCTCAAGCCCGAGTTTCGAGTACTCCATCGGCGCGAACGCGGGCGTCCGCGCGATCCACCGCAGCCCGCTTTCCTTGCGGCGCAACAGATCCAAGAACACCTCAGCGCCGGACTGCCCGGAGCCCACGACGGTGACGTCCGGCAACGCCAGCAGATCATCCCGCGCGCCAAGGTAATCCGCGGAGTGCAGCACATTCGGCAAGCCCCGCAACGGTTCCGGCAGCACCGGCTCGGTGCCGACGCCGAACACCACGGCGCGGCTGAGCACGGTTCCCGAGGGCAGCACGTCCACCTCGAACGCGCCGTGCTCGGCCGACCAGCGCACTTCCTTGACGTCGTGGCCGAACCGGCACGACGGCAGCCGTTCGCTGGCCCAGCGGCAGTAGTCGTCGTACTCCGCGCGCGGGATGTGGAAGCGCTCGGCGAAGTAGAACGGAAACAGCCTGCCGCGCTCGCGCAGATAGTTGAGGAACGACAGCGGGTGCGTGGGCTCGACCAGCGAGACCAGGTCGGCGAGGAACGGGACTTGGAGGTTCGCGCCGTCGATCAGCAGTCCGGGATGCCAGCGGAACTCCGGCCTGCGTTCGTAGAACCGCGCGCGCAGCCCCTCGACCGACGACGCGAGCGCCGCGAGCGAGAGGTTGAACGGGCCGATGCCGACGCCGACGAGGTCTAACGGGACGCTCACCGCGCCGCCAGTTCTTGCCGCGCGCGCGAAGCGATCAGGTCCAGCAGCGGCAGGTAGTCGCTCTCCTGGGCGTGCGGGTGCAGGAGGGTCAGCTTGAGCCACAGGCGGTCCCGGCCGTCCCAGCCCTCTTCGCTGAACGGGGCCAGGGTCGCCCGGCCGAGCACCGCGGCGCCGTCGTCCAGCAGGCCGCGCCGCACGGCCGCGACGAGCGCGTCGCCAGCGTCGGGACCGAGTTCGGCCTCCAGTTCGTCGGCGGCCAGCGGGCGCAGAAGCACGGTCGAGAGCGTCGGCTCCGCCCACAGCCGCAGGTCGGGGTGGGCGGTGACCGCGCTCGCGACCCGGGCGGCGGTGTCGCGGCAGCGGTCGACCAGCTCGCCAAGACCCGCGCGGCCGAGCGCGCGGACGGTGACGGCGATCTTGAACGCGTCCGGTCTGCGCGAGGTGCGCAGCGAGCGGCCGAGCAGGTCGGGCAGGCCCGCTTCGGTGTCGTCGTCGGCGTTGAGGTAGTCGGCGCGGACGTCCAGGACCCGCAGCAGCTCCGCGTCCCGGCAGGCGAGTACCCCGGCCGCGATCGGCTGCCAGCCCAGTTTGTGCAGGTCGAGGGCGATGGAGTCGGCGCGGTCGAGCCCGGCGAGCGGGCTCGGGCTCCGGTCGCTGAGCAGGAGGGCGCCGCCGTAGGCCGCGTCGACGTGCAACCACGCGCCGACCGCGCGGGCGAGGTCGGCGATCTCTTCCAGCGGGTCGATGGCGCCGCTGTTGGTGGTGCCCGCGGTGGCCACGACGACGGCGGGCGCGGCGAGCCCGGACAGGACTTCGGCCAGCGCGACGGGATTCATCCGGTCGCCGACGCAGTCGACCGGGATGGGCGCGGGCAGCCCGAGGACCCACGCGGCGCGGGCGACGCTGTGGTGCGAGTTGCGCCCGCAGACCGGCACGACTGGGCCGCGCGCGGCGGCGGCCTGGCGGGCGAGCAGCAGACCGGACAGGTTGGACTCGGTGCCGCCGGTGGTCACCAGCGCGTCGGGCCGTTCCGCGTTCGGGTAGCAGAGCCGGGCGAGTCCTTCGGTGAGCCCCTGCTCGATGGCGCTGGCCGCGGGCGCCTGGTCCCAGGAGTCCATCGACGGGTTGAGCACGCTCGCGACCAGGTCCGCCGCGGCGGCGACGGCCAGCGGCGGGCAGTGCAGGTGCGCGGCGCACCACGGGTCGACCGGGTCGGCCGACCCGGCGGCGAGGACGGTGCTGAGTTCGGTGATCGCGGTCTCCGCGCCGACTCCGGCCGACGCCCACGGGTCCAGTCGCGCGACCGCTTCCCCGACCGCGGCGGGACCGCCCGCAGGCACCGGCCCGCCCCGCGCCCGGACGCCTTCGACCAGCGCGTCGAGCGCGATGGACACCAGCTCGCGCACGGCGTTGGCGCCGGCGAGCGCCGCGGGCCCCGGGTCCCCGCCCAGCGCGGCAACCCGCATGGGCGCGTCCTGCGCGGCGCTCTGCGAAAACGTCATTCCCAGCCTTTCTTAGGGTTGCCTTACCTGTCGAGGATAGGCGTCCTCGGTCGCCCGCCCCCACCGGGTGACACCCTGGGGATCTTGCTGGGCCTACCGCTTCGGCGCCAGGGCACGGACCAGGTCGGCGGGGTCCGCGCCGGTGGGGAGAACCGCGATCGCCGGGGTGGTGAGCCCGGCGTCCACATAGGACTGTATCCGCTCACGGCAGGCGTCCGGGGAGCCGTGGATGATCAGGTCGTCCACGACGTCGTCCGGGATGGCCGCGTTCGCGGCCCGCCGGTCGCCCGCCGCCCACGCCTCGTGCATCGGGCGCAGCAGGTCGCCGCGGCCGAGCCAGTCGTGGAAGGCCGCGTAGACCGGCACGGTGAGATAACTGCTGATCAACAGCCTGCCCAGCCCCCGCGCGGCCTCCGCGTCCTCGGTGGGGCAGACGAAGATCCGGGCGACCAGCTCGGCGTCCGCGCCGATCTCGGCGCGCACCTTGGGCACGTCGGACGCGCCGAGCCAGTTGGTGATCGCCCCGTCCGCCTCGCGCGCGGCCAGCCGCAGCATCCCGGGGCGCAGCGCGGCGAGCATGATCTCCGGCGGGGCCGAGGGCGGGCGCTCCAGCCGGAACTTGGACACCGCGAAGGTGTCGTAGGTCTCGCTCACCTTCTCCCCGGCCAGCGCGGCGCGCAGGAACCGCAGCGTGTCCCGGGTCCGTTTGACCGGCTCGGTGAACTCGCCGCCGTTCCACCCTTCCACGATCGCGGGCGAGGACGTCCCGATGCCCAGCGCGAACCGCCCCGGCGCGAGTTCGGCGATCGTCGCCGCGCTCATCGCCAGCAGGCCGGGCCCACGGGTGAACACCGGCACGATCGCCGTGCCCAGCCGCAGCGTCGGCGCCCACTCGGCGACCAGGGCGAGCGGGGTGAACGCGTCCGTGCCCGCGGTCTCGGCCGTCCACACGTCGGTGTAGCCGAGATCGGGCAACTCCCGAACCAGCTCCCGGTGCGCGGCCAGGGGAACCCCGGTCAGCGGCAATGTGATGCCCCACCTGGACACACCCTGGCTTGACATGCGACCTCCCTGATCTCTGCTTCGGCGACCCTACCCGCGCGCGGACCGTGAACCCGAAGCGCGTTTCACAACTGGCCTGCTGGGCGGAATCGCCCTGCCTGCGGGGAATCGCCCCGCCCAGCGCACCGCGCTCACGGCTCCGTCATACCGAGCGCGGACTTGAGCCAGCGCGTCTGGAGCAGCATGAAGTTCTCGGCCACGTCGTCGGTTTGCGGCGTCATGTGGGTCACGCCGGGCAGCGGCAGCAGGGCGTGCGGGCGGCCCGCCGCCGTCAGCGCGCTGGACAGCCGCAGCGAGTGGGCGACCACGACGTTGTCGTCGGCCAGGCCATGGATGATCAGCAGCGGCCGGTCGAGCTTCGGCGCGTCGTCGATGAGCGAGTTGCGGTCGTAGACCTCCGGGCGCTCGTCGGGATGGCCGAGATAGCGCTCGCTGTAGTGCGTGTCGTAGAGGCGCCAGTCGGTGACCGGCGCGCCCGCGATGGCGGCGTGGAACACCTCGGGGGCGCGCAGCACGGCCAGGGCGGCCAGATAGCCGCCGTAGGACCAGCCGCGGATGGCGACCCGGTCCAGGTCGAGGTCGGGGTGCTCGGCGGCGACCGCGTGCAGGGCGTCCACCTGGTCGGCGAGGGTCACCCCGGCGGGGTCGAACGCGATCTCGCGTTCCCAGTCCGGCCCGCGCCCCGGGGTGCCCCGGCCATCGGCGATGAGGACGGCGAAGCCCTGGTCGGCGAGCCACTGCGGGAGCAGGTAGGCGTTGCGGGTGGACAGCACGCGCTGGGCGTGCGGGCCGCCGTACGGGTCGAGGAGCACGGGCAGCTTCCCGCTGCCCGGCACGTGTCCGCGCGGGTAGAGCAGCGCGGCCCGCAGGCCCCGCTCCCCCACCGAGAGCAGCCGCACGTCCGGGGTCAGCGGCGGCTCCACGGCCAGGCTCCGCACCTCGCCGACCTGCTCGTCGCCGCGCAGCACCGCGACCTTCGGACCGGCCCAGTCCAGCGACCACGACGTCAGCACCGTGATGTCGCCGCCCCGGGTCGCCGAGTGCACACCATCCACAGTGGACACTTGGTGGACCCCGTCGTCGTCCGCGACGTACACGTGGACCTGCGTCGGGTCGTCGGCCGACGCGGTGAACAGCACGTCGTCGCCCACGTCGAGCACCGAGCGGACCTGGAGGTCGCCGCTGACCTCGGCGTGGCCGACGACGAGCCGGTTGGCCCCGTCACGCGCGGTGATCCGGACCAGCCTGCCATCGGTGGTCCACGCGGGCACGCCGGGCGCGATCTCGACCCAGGTGTCGTCGGTCTCGGTGTGCAGGACCTCGGTGGCCCCGGTGTCCGGGTCGAACGCGCGAATCTCCACCGTGCGCTGGTCGCGCGACTGCACGGCGATCAGCGGCCTGCCGTTGCCGGACCAGTGCGCGGTGACCAGGTACGGCAGGTCGACCCCGTCCCAGTCCAGATCGACCCGCCCGCCGTCGAGCCCCACCACGGCCAGGCTGACCTTCACATTCGGCGTGCCCGCGGCCGGGTAGGCGATCGTGGTGGGCGCGGCGGCCGGGTTGGCCGGGTCGGCGATGTGCCAGCGCTGCACGTCACGCCGGTCGGTGAACGCGACCAGCAGCCGGTCGCCGTCCGGCGACCACCAGTACCCCCGCGTGCGCCCCATCTCCTCGGCGGCGATGAACTCGGCCAGCCCGCAAGCCCGGTCTTCCCCGTCCGGCTCGGCCAGCACCCGGTCCCCCGAGCCGTCCACCCCGACCACCCGCAACGCGTCGCCCGCCACATAGGCGACCAACGTGCCGGTCGGATCAGGCCGCGGATCGACAACCGGCGTCGCCGTCGCCACCTCACGCGACTCCCCCGTCAGCGCGTCGGCCACGAACAACCGCCCCGACAACGCGAACGCCGCCACCCGCACAGCGCCATCGGTCGCGTTGCCCACCACGCCAGCGCCCTGCTCCCGGGCCCGCTCCCGCCGCGCCCGCTCCTGCTCGGAAAGCTCCTCCGCCCCGCCGAGCAGCACCGCAGGATCGCCCAGCCGCGTCTCCTGCCCGGAGGCAAGGTCCTGCTGCCACAGCACATGCGTCCGGTCCTCCCCGGAGGCAGAGCGCACGAACAGCAAATGACTGCCATCCGGGGCGATCCGGAATTCCCTCGGCGTGCCGAGGGTGAAGCGCTGCGTCCTGGCCTGTAGGCGCAGGAACGAGGTCTCGCTGGTGGGGGTCTCACTGGTCACACTGGACAACTTATCCGGGATCACCAACTCCCGGCAGGTCGTGGCGGCCAGCCTGTGGATAACTCACAAACCCGCAGGTCAGCACCTCGCCAAACCCGGCCACCTTGCCAAGCTGCCGCCACCCCAACCCGAACCTCGACCGATCACCCCCAAGCCCTAAGCTCGACAGAAGTGAAGGAAAAACACCGTTCCGATTCGTGAACCCGCAGGTCAACAAGTGTCGTCCCGCGCATGCGGGGGTGTTCCCGGCTGCCACCCGTCCGGATCGGCCAAGCGGTAATTCGTCCCCCGCGCATGCGGGGGTGTTCCGGTGCGCGACACGAACGGCTACACCGAGATCGCGTCGTCCCCGCGCACGCGGGGGTGTTCCCGGCGCCACCTTGTCGCCCCGGCTCAGCCCCACGTCTTCCCCGCACACGCGGGGGTGTTCCGATCGGGGCGACGATGTCGTCGTCCTGCCACTTGTCTTCCCTGCACACGCGGGGGTGTTCCGACCTCGGCGCGGCGTCGGTGACGCGGCAAGTGGTCTTCCCCGCGCACGCGGGGCTGTTCCGGTCTCGACACCGGGACCATGCCGCCCCACACGAGTGCCCGACGCTGACGCCCCCCGGCCCACAACAAAACCCCGCCCACCCTGGGGGCCGAGCCCTGCTCCAGTCTATCGGGCCAGGCCGACAATCCAGGCAAAAATGATCTTGCCTGTGGATAACTCGCCGGAGCCGTGCTCAGGAACTCATTACCCGATTCTTGGTCTATCCGAGGTTGGCTCACAGGTGGCTCTCAAAGTCACGTCGCACTCTTGAGGCATGAACTCCTACCCCCCTCCACAGCAGCACCAAGTCCCCTATCCGCCCTATCCGCCGCCGCGGCGCAAGTCCCGGCGCGGGCTGGTCGCGCTGGTGGCCGCGTCCGTGCTCGGCGCGGGGCTGGTCGGTGGCGCGGCGGGCGCGGCGCTCGGGTCGGACGGCTCGACCACCGTGGGCGCGCGGAGTGCGTCCGCCGCCCCGGCCTCGGCGAACACGCCGACCGATGTGAGCGCGATCGCGGCCAAGGCGCTGCCGAGTGTCGTGCAGGTCAATGTGCGCACGGCCACCGCCGAAGGTGTCGGCTCCGGGGTGGTCTTGTCCTCGGACGGCCGCATTCTGACCAACAACCACGTCGTCCAGGGCGCCCGCGAGATCCAGATCGTCTTCTCGGACGGCAAGACCGCCGCCGCCGAGGTCGTGGGAACCGACGCCGCCACCGACCTCGCGGTCGTCCAGGCCGAGGGCGTCACTGGGCTCACCCCGGCCGAACTGGGCGACTCTTCCCAGGTGCGGGTGGGTGACGAGGTCATCGCCATCGGCTCGCCCGCCGGATTGCAGGGGACCGTGACCACCGGCATCGTCAGCGCGCTCGACAGGGACGTGACCATCCCGTCCGGCCGGGGATCGCGCGGGGTGTCGTACAAGGCGATCCAGACCGACGCGTCGATCAACCAGGGCAACTCCGGGGGACCGCTGTTCGACACCGCGGGCCGGGTGATCGGCATCAACTCGGCGATCTACTCGCCGGTGTCGAGCCCGGACGGGGCCGCGGGCAGTGTCGGCATCGGGTTCAGCATCCCGGTCGACGCGGCCAAAGAGGTGATCGACCGCATCAGCTGACCTGTCGAGGGGGAGGATGAGGGCCGTCCCGCGCCGCACGGCGAGGGACGGCCCTCATCGGCTGAAGTCAGCGGGCAGTGGTCGGAACGTGTGGCGGGTAACAAAGGGTGATGGGAAGGTCGGGCAGGCCGAGTTCGCGGCGGACGACCTCGGTGAACTGCTCGGCCGCGTGTTCGGCGCCTGCCCGTGCGACGCGCCAGTCCTCCCACGAGTACTTGCGCTCCCGCGCCAGGACGGTCAACTCGTTGACCTTCACATCGACTTGGTGCGCGGCGGTGGCGACGTCCGCTGTGCCGTGGAACCACACGGCGACCACCGACCGGTTGAAGTCCACGGCCAGGTCCAGTGCCTGCGCGAAGGCTTCTTCCGCCTCCGGTGTGTCGACCTCCAGCAACGCCAGCTTGCGGTACGCCTCACGGGAGGCGTAGTAGGCGCCGATGAACTCTTCATAGATCCGGACTCGCTGATCGCGATGCCACCGGCTTGCCTCGTTTCGATTGTCCCAGTATCGCCCGACGACAATGCCGAGCAACGCGGCGAGGGCGGCGATGATCGCTGACTGCGTGTTCCGATCTCCTGCTGTCGGGAAGCGGTGCGAAGTGACGCGCCGAACCGAGGCGGACCGAGCCTCGGAAGCCGTGGTCGAACATCGTCATCACGTGAAGATCGTCGTGCGCGGCAGTCGGATCGCTACACAAGAGGGCGTCCGGGGCCGATTTGTCACGGAGGGCAGGCCGCTCAGGTGTTGCGCGGGAAGCCCAGGTTGACTCCGCCGTGGGACGGGTCGAGCCAGCGGCTGGTGACGACCTTGGTTCGGGTGAAGAAGTGGACGCCGTCGGGGCCGTAGGCGTGCGTGTCGCCGAACAGGGAGTCCTTCCAGCCGCCGAACGAGTAGTAGCCGACCGGGACGGGGATGGGGACGTTCACCCCGACCATGCCCACCTCGACCTCGTTCTGGAACCGCCGCGCGGCGCCGCCGTCGTTGGTGAAGATGGCCGTGCCGTTGCCGTAAGGGTTGGCGTTGACCAATTCCAATGCGTCTGAATAGGACGGTGAACGCACGACGGAGAGCACGGGACCGAAGATCTCGTCCGTGTAGAGGGACATGTCGGGGGTGACATGGTCGAACAGGGTCGGACCGAGCCAGAACCCGCCCTCGGCGCCGTCGATCTCGTGGTCGCGGCCGTCGACCACCAGCTCGGCCGCCCCGTTCTCCACATAGGACAGAACCCGGTCACGGTGGGCCGCGGTGACTAGCGGGCCCATGTCGCACCCGGGACGGCCGCCCACCTTGATTTTGGCTATCCGGTCGCGGATCCGGGCCACCAGCTCGTCCCCGACCGGGTCGACGGCGACGACGACCGACACCGCCATGCACCGCTCCCCCGCCGACCCGAAGCCTGCCGACACCGCGGCGTCGGCCGCCAGGTCGAGGTCCGCGTCCGGCAGCACCACCATGTGGTTCTTAGCACCGCCCAGCGCCTGCACGCGCTTGCCGTGCCGCGTCCCGGTCTCGTAGACGTAGCGGGCGATCGGAGTGGAGCCGACGAAGGAGATCGCCCGCACGTCCGGGTGCTCCAACAGCCCGTCGACAGCAGCCTTGTCCCCGTGCAGCACGTTGAGCACGCCATCGGGCAAACCGGCTTCGGCGAACAGCTCCGCGATGAACACCGACGCTGACGGGTCCTTCTCACTCGGCTTGAGCACCACACAGTTGCCGCACGCCACCGCGTTCGGCACAAACCATAGCGGCACCATCGCCGGGAAGTTGAACGGCGAGACCACCCCGACCACGCCGAGCGGCTGCCGGATCGAGTACACGTCCACCCGGCCGCTGACGTTCTCGCTGTAGCCGCCCTTGAGCAGCGCGGGCACCCCGCAGGCGAACTCCACCGCCTCCAGCGCGCGCTGCACCTCGCCCGCCGCGTCGTCGGCCACCTTGCCGTGCTCGGCGGTGATGATATCGACCAGATCCGCCTTGCGGGCGTTGAGAAGTTCGCGGAATCCGAACAGGACAGACGACCGCTTGGCCAGCGAGGCATCGCGCCACGCCGGGAAAGCCGCCCGGGCGGCGGCGACGGCGGCGGCGATCTCCGTGGGACCGGCGAAGTCGACCGTGGCCGCGACCTGCCCGGTGGCGGGGTCGAACACGTCGCCGGTCCGAGCCGACGCGCCCGCCCAAGGCTTGCCGTCGATCCAGTGCGCGATGGTCTTCATCGGCCCGCCTCGATGGCGCGCGCGAGAATGTCCAGCGCCTCCTCGGCCTCGTCCTCGGTCAGCGTCATTGGCGGGGCGAGGCGGATGACGTTGTTGTGCAGTCCGCCCTTCCCCACGAGCAGCCCGAGTTCGCGGGTCTTCTCCAGCACGGTGACCGCCGCCTCCTGGTTGGGTTCCTTGCCGCCGGGTCGCACGAACTCGACGCCGATCATCAGTCCCTTGCCCCGCACGTCGCCGATTGTCGGCTGCCCGTGCGCGATCTCGCGCAGCCCCGCGATGAGCCTGCCGCCGAGCTTCGCCGCGTTGGCCTGCAAGTCGTTGTCCAGCAGGTAATCCAGCGCGGCGTTGGCCCCGGCCGCGGCCACCGGGTTGCCGCCGAAGGTGGAGATCGAGTTCGCCGTCAGGCAGTCCATCACGTCCCCGCGCGCGACCAGGCCGCCGATCGCCAAGCCGTTGCCCAACCCCTTGGCGAAGGTCATGACATCGGCGGTCACCCCGTGCGCGGCCATGCCCCAGAAGTGCTCCCCGGTGCGGCCCCAGCCCGTCTGCACCTCGTCGGACACCAGCAGGATGCCGTGCTCGTCCAACACCTCTTTGACCGCGCCGAAAAACCCGTCCGGGGGATAGCAGAAGCCGCCGACACCTTGAATGGGCTCGGCGATCAGGCAGGCGACGTCACCGGACGTGGTGGTCTGCAACACGTCCCGCAGATCGTCCACGCACGCGCGAATGTAGTCCACATCGGACAGATGGCCGAACGGGCTGCGGTAGCGGTAGCCGCCGTGCACGTGGCTGACCTTGACCGGAGACAGCGAACTCGCCGACCAGCCCCGATTTCCGGTGATCCCAAGCGCGCCGAACGCGCGGCCGTGGTAAGAGTTGCGCAGCGCCAGAACCTGGTTGCTGCGCCGGAACTGGGTGGCCAGCAGCAGCGCGGTCTCGTTGGCCTCGGTGCCGGAGTTGGTGAAGAACACCTTGGCGTCGGGGATGTTCGACAGCTTCGCGATCTTCTCGGCCAGCTCGACCTGCCCTCGGATCAGGTACAGCGTCGAGGTGTGCAGCACCCCGCTGTCGACCTGGCGGCGGATCGCGTCGCTGATCTCGGCGATGTCGTAGCCGATGGCGTTGGTGAGGATGCCCGCGAAGAAGTCCAGATAGGTTTTGCCGGTCGCGTCGGTGACGCGCCTGCCTTCGGCGCGGACGATCTCGATGGGGTCGGCGTAGTAGAGGGCCAGCCAGGAGGGCAGCACGGCCCGGTGGCGGTCGATCAGCGGTGTGTCGGCCATGGGCCGAGTGTGACCGGCCGGTGACCCGGACGCCATGGACGATGTGTATCGGCGAAGCCGGTTTCACTTTGCAGTATGTATTCCTACACTGTGTAGATGTATCCCACGGTTTCGGAGGTGCTGGCCCTGCCGGTGGTCCGGCACGGCGCCCCTCGGGTCGTCGCGGGCGCGGCCGGGCTGGCGAACCGGGTGCGCTGGGTGCACGCGGCCGAGGTCGCCGACATCGCCGCGTTGCTGCGCGGCGGCGAACTGGTGCTCACCACCGGCATCGCGCTGCCCGACGACGCCGAGGCGCTGACCCGGTATGTGGACGAGCTGGCGGGCGTCGGGGCGGCCGGGCTGGTGGTGGAGCTGGTGCGGCACTGGAGCGAGGCCGTGCCCGCCGCGCTGGCCGCCGCGGCCGAGCGGCGGGGGCTGCCGCTGATCACCCTGGCCCGGGAGACCCGGTTCGTGGCGGTGACCGAGGCCGTGGTGGGGCTGATCGTGGACGCGCAGGTGGCCGAGCTGCGCGCGGCCGAGCAGGTGCACGAGACGTTCACCGCGCTGACCGTGGCCGGGGCCGAGCCAGCCGAGGTGCTGCGGGAGGTGGCGCGGGCGTCCGGGCTGCCGGTCGTGCTGGAGACGCTGGGCCACGACGTGCTCGCCTACGACACCGCAGGGGCCGCCCCGGGCGAGCTGCTGACCGACTGGGCGGCGCGCTCGCGGGCGGTGACCGTGCCCGAGCGGACCGCCTACCACGCCGACGCGGGCTGGCTGGTGACCGTCGTCGGGGCGCGCGGCAACGACTGGGGGCGGCTGGTGCTGCTGTGCCCGGCGCCGCCCGACCACCGGCAGGTGGTGATCGTGGAGCGGGCCGCTTCCGCGCTGGCCGTGCACCGGCTGGCCGCCCGGGAGCGCGAGGGCCTGGAGCGGCACGCGCACCGGACGCTGCTGACCGAGCTGCTGGCGTCGCCGACCCCGCCCGCCGACCTGGTGGCGCGGGCGACCGGGCTCGGTGTGCCACTGGAGAACCGCAGGCTGGTCGGCGTGTCGGTGCGGCCTGCCGCGCAGGTGGCGGTCGCGCCCGCGATGGCGACCCAGGCTGTGCTGCGCGACCTGGCCGAGGCGACCGCGCTGGCCGCGCGCCGGGCCAGGGTCGCGGCGCTGGTCGGCATCGTGGACGACACCAGCGTCCGCGCGCTGCTGTCGCTGACCCCGCAGGCCGAGGTCACCGGCATCCTGCGCAGGCTCGCCCGGGAGATCCACCAGCCGGTGGTGCTCGCGGTCGGCACCACGGTCGACGCGGTGTCGCAGGCCCGGCGGAGCCTGGTCGAGGCGGCGCACGTGGCGCGGGCGGCCACCCGGTCGACAGCGGCGAAACCCTTCCACCGCTTAGAAGACGTGCGGCTGCGCGGGCTGCTGCACCTGTTGGCCGACGACGACCGGGTGACCGCGTTCGCCGACCGGGAGCTGGGCGCGCTCATCGCCCGCGACGCCGCGCACGACAGCAAGCTGCTGGACACATTGCGCCACTACTGCGCGCACGGCGGCAACAAGTCGGCGGCGGCCGCGGCGGCGCACATGTCGCGCACGGCGTACTACCAGCGGCTGGCGCGGATCGAGCAGATTCTCGGGTTTTCCTTGTCCGATCCCGAATCCGTGCTGTCCCTGCATGTCGCGCTGCTGGCGATGGACGTGCGTCCGCGGGCATAGGATGCGGCCGAGTCGACTCAAGGGGGACCATGCGCTACCGACTGCTGGGCCGGACCGGGCTGCGGATTTCCGAGCTGTTCCTCGGCGCGATGCGGTTCACCACGGTGGACGAGAGCCGCCGTGTGCTGGACCGGTACGCCGACGCGGGCGGCAACGTCATCGACACCGCGAACGCCTACCGCGACAGCGAAGCCATCGTCGGCGAGATCCTCGCGGGCCGCCGCGACCGCTTCGTGCTGGCGACGAAGTACACCATGAGCCGCGACGGCTCCGACCCGAACGCGGCGGGCAACCACCGCAAGAATCTGGTGCTGTCGCTGGAATCCAGCCTCCGGCTGCTGCGCACGGACTACATCGACCTGTATTGGGCGCACATCTGGGACCCGCTCACGCCGATCGAGGAGACCATGCGCGCCCTCGACGACGCCGTGCGCGCCGGGAAGATCCTGCACGTCGGCATCTCCGACGCGCCCGCCTGGGTGACCGCCCGCGCCAACACCCTCGCCGAGTGCCGGAACTGGACGCCGTTCGCGGCCGTGCAGGTGCCCTACAGCCTGGTGCAGCGCGACATCGAGCGCGAGATCCTGCCGATGGCCGAGGGCATGGGACTGACCGTCGCCACGTGGAACGCGCTCGGCCACGGCTCCCTCACCCGCGAGCCGGGCCCCACCGCCGACGCGCTGCGGGCGGTCGCGGCCGAGCTGGGCGCGACGCCCGCGCAGGTGGCGATGGCCTGGATTCGCACGCGGTCCCGAGCGATCCACCCGATATTGGGCGCGCGGACCGACGAGCAGCTGGCCGACAGCCTGGGCGTCCTCGACCTCACCCTGCCCGAGGACGCCGCCCGGCGGCTGGAGGCCACCGCCGAGTTCACCCCGGGCTTCCCGGCGGACTTCGTCGGCGCTACGGCGGCGGCCGTGTACGGGGAAGCAGGCGCCCGGGGCGACGGCTAACCGCTTTCCGCGCTGTCGATCCTGAGCAGCAGGGCGGTCTGCGGCCAGAGGTTGTCGAGCACGCCGGGGTCGTTGGCGAGCTTGGCGAACAGGACCATGCCCTCGATCTGGGCGACCACGGAGCGCGCCGTGGCGGGCGTGGCGGTTCCGGGCGGGATCGAGCCCTCGGCTTCGGCGTCCCGCAGGGCTTCGGTGAGCAGGGCGATCTGCGCGTCGAACACCTCGGCGACCCGGGCGCGCACAACCTCGTCGGAATTGCTCAGCTCAAGGGCGAGATTGCCGAACAGGCAGCCCTGCACGGCGCCGAGGTCGCGCTTGTCGGCCCGCTGACTGTCCACTTGGGCCTGAACCAGCCGCTCAATCCGTTGCACGGCCGGAAGATCGCCGCCGAGGCATTCCAGCCATTCCGAACGCCGACGGTGCCACTGCACCTCGACAGCCTCGACGGTGAGCGCCTGCTTGGACTCGAAGAAGTGGTAGAAGCTGCCCTTGCGCACGTCGGCCCGCGCGCAGATCTCGGCGACGCCGAGCGCGGCGTAGCCCCGGTCGCCCATCAGCGTGCCCGCCGCGTCGATCAGCCGCTCCCGGGCGGTGCTCGTCCGTCCCACCCGCCCAGTATACGGGCGGTCAACTATTCACTCTTGCGCGATAGTTGACCGGTCGTCTAGCGTTCGTCGCGGCGCTCAGGGCACCCGCCCGCGCCGACCGGAACGAGAGGGGTTCCCATGTCCACGTCCAGCGAGGTGTCCGTCGCGGTCGCCTTCCACAGCGGGTTCGGGCACACCGCCCGCCAGGCCGCGGCCGTCGCGGCGGGCGTCGAGACCGTGCCGGGCGCGCGGGCGACCCTGCTCGACGTCTCCGTCCTCGATGACGCGCTCTGGGCCGCGTTGGACTCGGCCGACGCGATCATCTTCGGCTCCCCCACCTACATGGGCAGCCAGTCCGCGGTGTTCCAGACCTTCGCCGAGGCCACCGGCGCGGTCTGGACGGAGCGGCGCTGGCAGGGCAAGCTCGCCGCCGGGTTCACCAACTCGGCGAGCCTCAACGGCGACAAGCTGGCCGTGCTGACCTCGCTGTCGCTGTTCGCCGCCCAGCACGGCATGACCTGGGTGCCGCTGGGCCTGCCGCCGGGCTGGCTGTACCGCGCCGACGGCTCGGCCGCCGACCTCAACCGGCTCGGCTCGTTCCTCGGCGCGATGGCGCAGTCGCCGTCGGACCTCGGCCCGGACGCCGCGCCCGCCGACGCCGACCTGCGCACCGCAGAGCACCTGGGCGCGCGGGTCGCGACGGCGGCACTGGAGGTGGCGCACGGTCGGCGCGCGCTGGCTGGCGCGCGATGAGGGCGCTGTTCGGCATCGAGCACCCGATCGTGCAGGGGCCCTTCGGCGGCGGGCTGTCGTCGGTGGCGCTGGCCGCCGCGGTGTCGGCGGCGGGCGGGCTGGGCTCGTTCGGCGCGCACCTGCTCGACCCGGAGCGGATCACCGCCCTGGTCGCCGACCTGCGCGCGGCCACGGCGAAGCCGTTCGCGGTCAACCTATGGGTGCCCCATCCCGGGGAGGACGCGGTCCCCGACGCCGCGGAGTTCGCCCGGCACGTCGACCGCGTCCGGCCCTACCTGACCGAGGTCGGCGCGCCCGAACCCACCGGCACGGGCCCGTTCCTGCCCGCCTTCGACGCCCAACTCGCCGCCCTGCTGGCCGCGGCGCCCCCCGTGATCAGCTTCGTCATGGGCGTCCCGCCCGAAGCCGCGATCGCCGAGGCCCGCGATCGCGGCATCCGCACCATCGGCACCGCCACCACCGTTGACGAAGCGGTCGCCCTCGCCGCGGCGGGCGTGGACGCGGTCGTCGCCTCCGGCAGCGACGCGGGCGGCCACCGCGGCGCGTTCCTGCGCCCGGTAAGCGAATCCCTGGTCGGCACCTTCTCCCTGGTGCCGCAGGTCGCCGACGCGGTGCCGGTCCCGGTCATCGCCGCGGGCGGCATAGCCGACGCCCGCGGTGTCGCGGCGGCGCTGGCCCTGGGCGCGGACGGCGTCCAGATCGGCACCGGCTTCCTGGCCACCGAGGAGTCCGGCGCGACCGCCGCGCACAAGGCGGCCCTGCACAGCGCGGACGCCAAGGTCACCACCCTGACCCGCCTGTTCACCGGCCGCCACGCCCGCACCATCCTGAACCGGATAACCCGGGAACTCGCGGACCAAGAGGACTCCGTGCCCCCATACCCGGTGCAAAGCGCCGTGATGTCCCCGATCCGCCAAGCGGGCGAACCCGACCTGATGAGCCTGTGGGCGGGCCAGAGCGCGCCCCTCACCCGACCGAGATCCGCGAAGGACTATTTCGACTCACTGCTGGCCGGACTCTGAGAACCGCCGAACACAGCCCGCCCGCTGCCGCAACGGGCACTGTGTTCGGCGTGCGGGGCAACACCGAACACAGTGACACTGCCGGGTGAGTCCGGCTGCCCCAAGGATGCCGGAAGGGAACTCTGATCCACGAGCATCGGAGTAGGCGATGGCGGAACCGGCCCAGCAGACCAGCCAGACCGGCCAGACGACCCGGCCGGACGGGCGGGTCGACCTGCCCGACCACGGTCCGATCCGGGACAGCCCGTACTACAACCCCGAACTCGCCCCGGTGCCGGTCGAGAAGCGCACGTGGACGACCTACAACTACTTCGCGCTGTGGATGGGGATGGCGCACAACATTCCCAGCTACACCCTGGCCGCGTCGCTGATCGCGCTGGGCATGGACTGGGTCCAGGCGTTCATGACGATCACCGTGGGCAACCTGATCGTGCTGGTCCCGATGCTGCTCAACAGCCACGCGGGCACCAAGTACGGCATCCCGTTCCCGGTGTTCGCCCGCGCCTTCTACGGGGTGCGCGGGGCCAACCTGGCCGCCCTGCTGCGCGGGTTCATCGCCTGCGGGTGGTTCGGCATCCAGACCTGGGTCGGCGGGCAGGCGCTGTATGTCATCGTCGGCAAACTCGCGGGTCCGGGGTGGACGGACGCGGCCGTGGTGGGCGGGCAGCACTGGACGCTGTGGCTGAGCTTCGGGCTGTTCTGGGTGGTGCAGATGCTGATCATCTGGCGCGGCATGGAGGCGATCCGCCGGTTCGAGAACTGGACCGCGCCGCTGGTGTCGGTAGGTTTCCTGATCCTGCTGGGCTACGTGCTCGTCAAGGCGGGCGGGCTCGGGCCGATCCTGTCCGCGCCGTCGAAACTGGGCTGGGGCGCGGGCTTCTGGGCGGTGTTCGCGCCCGCGCTGATGGCGATGATCGCGTTCTGGGCGACGCTCTCGCTCAACATGCCCGACTTCACCCGGTTCGGCGGCAGCCAGCGCACCCAGATCCGCGGCCAGATCCTCGGGCTGCCGACCACGATGTCGTTCATCGCGCTGGTGGCGATCCTGACCACCTCGGGCGGGCAGGTGCTCTACGGGGAGGCCATCTGGGACCCGGCGCTGCTGGCCGCCCGGTTCGACAGCCCGGTTGTGGTGGTGGTCGCGCTGGTCGCGCTGGTGCTGGCCACGGTGTCGTGCAACCTCGCGGCGAACGTGGTGAGCCCGTCCTACGACTTCTCCAACGCCTTCCCCAAAAAGATCACCTTCGCGATGGGCGGGCTGGTCACCGGGGTCATCGGCGTGGCGATCATGCCGTGGCGGCTGATCTCGGACCCGGAGATTTACATCTTCGCCTGGCTCGGCTTCTACGGCGGCGTCCTGGCAGCGGTGGCGGGCGTGCTCGTGGCGGGGTACTGGTTGGTGGTGCGCACCGAACTCGACGTCGCCGACCTCTACCGCGCGGGCGGGCGGTACTGGTTCGACGGCGGCTGGAATTACCGCGCCCTGGCGGCCACGGTGGTCGGCGCGGTGCTCGCCGTGGGCGGGGCGTACACCGCCGAGGGCGCGTCGGGGCCGTTCCCGGTCGACGGGCTGATCCCGTTCCTCAAGCCGCTCTACGACTACGGCTGGGTCGTCGGCACGGTGGCCGCGTTCGCCGCCTACGCCGTGCTGTCTCGTCCAACGCTGTCCCTGCCGAGGTCCCGTGCACGAGAAGGAGAGGCACGTGTCTGAGATCATCCGCGCCGGACTGGTGCAACAGCGCTGGACCGGCGACAAGGAGTCCATGATCGCCAACGCGGTCGACGCGGTCGCCACGGCCGCGTCCCAGGGCGCGCAGGTCGTGTGCCTGCAAGAGCTGTTCTACGGCCCGTATTTCTGCCAGGTGCAGGACGCCGACTACTACTCCTACACCGAGGGCATCCCGGACGGGCCGACCACGCGGCTGATGTGCGAGGTGGCCGAGCGGCACGGCGTGGTGCTCATCGTGCCGATGTACGAGCAGGAGCAGCCCGGCGTCTACTTCAACACCGCCGCCGTGATCGACGCGGACGGCACCTACCTGGGCAAGCACCGCAAGAACCACATCCCCCAGGTGAAGGGATTCTGGGAGAAGTTCTACTTCCGGCCGGGGAACCTGGGCTACCCGGTGTTCGACACCGCCGTGGGCCGCATCGGGGTCTACATCTGCTACGAGCGGCACTTCCCGGAGGGCTGGCGGGCGCTGGGCCTGGCGGGCGCGCGGATCGTGTTCAACCCGTCCGCGACCAGCCGCGGCCTGTCGGAGTACCTGTGGCGGCTGGAGCAGCCCGCCGCGGCGGTCGCCAACGAGTACTTCGTCGGCACGATCAACCGGGTCGGCGTGGAACCGCTGGGCGACAACGACTTCTACGGCCAGTCCTACTTCGCCGACCCGCGCGGCCAACTCGTCGGCGACGCCGCGTCGGACACCGAAGAGGAAATCGTCGTGCGCGATCTGGACATGGGCCTGCTCGCCGAGGTGCGCGACCTGTGGGCGTTCTACCGCGACCGCAGGCCAGACACCTACGAGTCCCTGACGAGGCCGTGACATGCGCACGCTCATCCGCGGCGGCACCGTCGTCAACGCCACCGGCCGGGCGGTCGCCGACGTGCTGGTCGACGGCGAGACCATCGCCGCGGTCACCGCGCCGGGACTGTTCACCGAAGCCGACAAAGTCATCGACGCCACCGGCAAATACGTGATCCCCGGCGGCATTGACGCGCACACGCACATGGAGATGCCCTTCGGCGGCACATCCTCCAACGACACCTTCGCCACCGGCACCACCGCGGCGGCCTGGGGCGGCACGACCACGATCATCGACTTCGCCGTCCAGGCCAAGGGAACCTCTCTACTGTCCACTTTGGACAAGTGGCACGCGAAGGCGGACGGCCACTGCGCGGTCGACTACGGGTTCCACATGATCATCTCTGAGGTGGACGACAGCTCCCTCAAGGAGATGCGGCCGTGCATCGACGCGGGAGTCAACAGCTTCAAGATGTTCATGGCCTACCCCGGCGTCTTCTACTCCACCGACGGCGAAATCCTGCGCGCCATGCAGCGGGCGCACGAGACCGGCTCGATGATCATGATGCACGCCGAGAACGGCATCGCCATCGACCAACTCGTCGCGCAGGCGCTCGCCGCGGGCCGCACCGATCCGGTCCACCACGGCCTGACCCGCCCACCCGAGCTGGAAGGCGAGGCGACCGCGCGCGCCATCGCGCTGGCCAAGGTCACCGGCGCGCCGCTCTACATCGTGCACCTGTCCGCCCGGCATGCGCTGGCCGCGGTCGCCGAAGCGCGGAACACCGGGCAGAACGTGTTCGCCGAGACCTGCCCGCAGTATCTCTATCTGTCCATTGAGGACATGGCCAAACCGGGTTTCGAGGGCGCCAAGTACGTCGCCTCGCCGCCGTTGCGCCCCAAAGACCACCAGGCCGACCTGTGGCGCGGCCTGCGCACCAACGACCTGTCGGTGGTGTCCACCGACCACTGCCCGTTCTGCTTCAAGGACCAGAAAGAGCTGGGCCGCGACGACTTCAGCAAGATCCCCAACGGAATGCCCGGCGTCGAGCACCGGATGGACCTGCTGCACCAAGGCGTCGTCGCGGGCGAGATCAGCCTGGAACGCTGGGTCGAGATCAGCTCCACCACGCCCGCGCGGATGTTCGGCCTGCACGGCCGCAAAGGCACGGTTTCCGCGGGCGCCGACGCCGACATCGTGGTCTACGACCCGGCCGCCAAGCAGACGATCTCCGCGCTGACCCACCACATGAACGTCGACTACTCCGCTTACGAGGGAATGGAAATCACCGGCAAGGTCGACACCGTGCTCTCCCGCGGGGCCGTCGTGATCGCCGATGGCGCTTTCCACGGCCGCGAGGGCCACGGGAAGTTCCTCAAGCGCGACCTGTCCAGTTACCTGATCTGAGGAGACCACAATGGACTTCGGGGTGGTGCTGCAGACCGACCCGCCCGCGAGCGAGGTCGTGCGGCTCATGGTCGACGCCGAGGAACGCGGGTTCGGCTATGGGTGGACGTTCGACTCGGTGGTGCTCTGGCAGGAGCCGTTCGTCATCTACTCGCAGATCCTGGCGAACACCCGCTCGCTGGTCGTCGGGCCGATGGTGACCAACCCGAGCACCCGCGACTGGTCGGTCACCGCGTCGCTGTTCGCCACGCTCAACGACATGTTCGGCAACCGCACGGTGTGCGGCATCGGCCGCGGCGACTCCGCGCGCCGGGTCATCGGCCAGAAACCGGCCACCCTGGCGCTGGTGCGCGAGGCCATGCACGTGATCCGCGAACTCGCCGAGGGCCGCGAGGTCGAGCACCACGGCGCGCCCGTGCGCATCCCGTGGGTGCGCGAAGGGCGGCTGGAGGTGTGGATGGCCGCCTACGGCCCGAAAGCGCTGCGGATGGTCGGCGAGCACGCCGACGGGTTCATCCTGCAAACCGCCGACCCGGCGATCGCGAAGTGGACGATCGACGCGGTGCGCGCCGCCGCGCGCGCCGCGGGCCGCGACCCGGGCGGGATCACCGTGTGCGTGGCCGCGCCCGCCTACGTCGGCGACGACCTGGCCCACCAGCGCGACCAGC
This sequence comes from Actinokineospora sp. NPDC051303, assembly GCF_055586285.1. Taxonomy (NCBI): domain Bacteria; kingdom Bacillati; phylum Actinomycetota; class Actinomycetes; order Pseudonocardiales; family Pseudonocardiaceae; genus Actinokineospora; species Actinokineospora sp. NPDC051303. The sequence continues at coordinate 10,754 of NZ_JBVJIN010000004.1, read as the reverse complement.
TCCGCTGGTTCGGCGGCATGGTCGGCAACCACGTCGCCGACCTCGTCGCCCGCTACGGCGAGTCCGGCCCGGTGCCGCGCGAGCTGACCGACTACATCCGGGGCCGCGCGGACTACGACTACGCCCACCATGGAAAGGCGGGCAACCCATCGACCGATTTCGTGCCGGACGACATCATCGACCGCTTCTGCCTGCTCGGCCCCGCCGCGGCGCACGTCGACCGGCTCGCCGAACTCGCCGACCTCGGCGTCGACCAGTTCGCCCTCTACCTCATGCACGACCAGCGGGAGAAAACCCTCGCCGCGTACGGCGACGAGGTGATCCCGCACTTCCGCTAGCCCAGCGGATCGGCGGTGGTGATCCGGCACAGCTCGGTCGCGACGTCGTAGTCCGGCTCGGGCCGCCGGGGGTCGAGGTCGGTCAGGGCCTCCAGGAGCAGGTGGGCGACGGCCCAGTTGCGGTACCACTTGCGGTCGGCCGGGACCACATGCCAGGGCACATCCGCGCAGCGGTCCAGGGCGTCGGCGTACGCGCGCTGGTAGTCGCTCCACTTGGCCCGCGCCCGCAGGTCCGCCGGGTCGTACTTCCACTGCTTCGCCGGGTTCCCCAGGCGCGCGATCAGCCGCTCACGCTGCCTCTCGGCGGAGATGTGCAGGAAGCACTTCACGATCGTCGTGCCCCGCTCGGTCAGCTCGGCCTCGAACCGATTGATCGCGTCGTAGCGCGCCTCCCAGGTGTCCCGGGGAACCAGCTCGTCGACCCGGGCGATCAGCACGTCCTCGTAGTGCGAGCGGTCGAACACGCCGATGTAGCCGGGGCTGGGCGCCTGTTTGCGCACCCGCCACAGGAAGTCGTGGCGCGACTCCGCGCGCGTCGGCTTGCCGAAGGAGGCGATCCGCAGCCCCTGCGGGTTGACCAGTCCGCAGACGTGCTTGATCGTGCCGCCCTTGCCGGAGGTGTCCATGCCCTGCAACACCAGCAGCACACTGCGCGAGCCACCGCCGACGACGCCTTCCCCCCACAGCGCCTCCTGGCAGATGGCGAGCCGCTTGCCGGTCTCGGCGAGGTCGGCGGCGGCCTCGGCCTTCCCGGTCGGCCCGACCGGGAAGTCCCCCGGGTCGAGGTGGACGCCTTGGCCCGGGGTGGCCCGCAGCGCGTCGCGCACCGACAGACTCTTCTTGCCCATTCACCGAGCGTAAGGCCGTGGCCCCGATCACGCCCCACACAACGAACCGCCGGGGAGGCGGCCCATCAGCGCAACGAACCAGCGCCAGAAGCAACACTCTCCGGATGAATCGGACGCGAACGACCCCTTAGCCTGTGCCCATGTCCGCGACCGTCCCACCCGCCGCCGCCCGCACCGCAGCCGACTACATCGCCTTGGACGAGCGCTGGAGCACCCACAACTACCACCCGCTCCCGGTAGTGATCTCCGAGGCGGACGGCGCGTGGGTCACCGACGTGCACGGCCGCCGCTACCTGGACTTCCTGGCCGGTTACTCCGCCCTCAACTTCGGCCACCGCCACCCGGCTTTGATTGCCGCGGCCGTCGAGCAACTGAGCAAAGTAACCCTCACCAGCCGCGCTTTCCACCACGACCAACTGGGCCTGTTCTGCCAAGAACTGGCCACGCTCACCGGAACCGACTTGGTCCTGCCCATGAACTCCGGCGCGGAAGCAGTGGAATCGGCGATCAAGGTAGCCCGAAAATGGGCCTACCAAATCAAAGGCGTCCCCGCGAACACAGCGGAAATCATCGTCGCGGGCGACAATTTCCACGGCCGCACCACCACAATAATCTCGTTCTCCACCGACCCCACCGCCCGCCGCGACTTCGGCCCCTACACCCCCGGTTTCACGGTGGTGAAATACGGTGACGCGGAAGCCTTGGCCACCGCCATCACCGACCGAACCGCCGCCGTGCTGATAGAACCAATCCAGGGCGAAGCAGGAGTCCTCACCCCACCCCCCGGCTACCTCCACGAAGTCCGCCGCCTCTGCGACGACCACAACGTCCTTCTCATAGCCGACGAAATCCAATCCGGCCTGGCCCGCACCGGCACCCTCTTCGCCCTAGACCACGAAAACATCCGCGCCGACCTCTACACCCTAGGCAAGGCCCTAGGCGGCGGCATCCTCCCCGTCTCAGCCGTAGTAGGCCGAGCAGACGTCCTAGGCATCCTCAAACCAGGCGAACACGGCTCCACCTTCGGCGGCAACCCCCTGGCCTGCGCGGTAGCCCGAGCAGTAATCCGCCTACTAACCACCGGCGAATACCAAGAACGCGCCACCACCCTAGGCGCCCACCTACACCAAAAACTGGCCGAACTAGTAGGAAACGGCGCCACCGAAATCCGAGGCCGAGGCCTCTGGGCAGGAATAGAAATAACCCCAGAAACCCTACCCGGCCGCACAGCCTCCGAAGCCCTCATGGCCCAGGGAGTCCTCTGCAAGGAAACCCACGACAACACCCTCCGCGTAGCCCCACCCCTAGTCATCACCGAGGAAGAAATCGACAAGGGAGTAGCCGCGATCGCCACAGTCCTCGCCCCCTAGCCCCCCAAACCGCGAGTTATCCACAGGCACGGAGTTATCCACAGGCAAGATCGTTCTCGCCCAGATTGTCGGCCCACCCCGGTAGACTGGAACAGGGCTCGGCCCCCAGGGTGGGCGGGGTTTGTTGTGGCGCCGGTGGGGGCTGCGCTGAACCGAGCCTGCGGGGTGCTAGAAGGGGCAGAACGAACCACATACCCGAGCATCTGCCAGGCTGAACCGAGGCTCGCCCAGTGCTCGATGGGGTGGAGTGGTTTCTTTGGGGGAGAAGGAAGATCCCTAAACTCGCCGTGGTCGTGGGGCCGAAGGCACCCCACCCGTCTTTCCCACGACGGGATCTTCCTTCGTAGGGGCCCCAAAGAAACCACTCCACCCCATCGAGCAACCCCCACAACCCAGGCACCCCAGCTCAGCGTTCGTCCGCAGCCGCCAAGAGCTGGCGGGGCAGTCCCGCTGGAAGATCAGTGCGCCGAGTGACCTTCAACTTCCGATAGACACGGGTCAGATGCTGCTCAACAGTGCTGACCGTGATGTAAAGCTTGCCGCCGATTTCGCGGTTGGTGTGCCCCAGGGCCGCCAAGACCGCTACCCGGCGCTCAGCTTCGCTGAGGATGGACAGGCCCGCGTCGTGGTCTGAGCGTTCAGGGAGGGCGGGACGGGAGAGGGCCGCGCGGGAGACCAGGTCGCGGTTGGCGGGGCCTGCTCCGCAGGATTTGGCGAGTTGGAGTGCGCGGCGGGCGAGGGTGCGGGCTTTTTCTCCGTCGCCGGTGGTGGTGTGGGCTTGGCTCAGGTCCAGGAGGGCGCGGGCCAGTTCGCAGCGGTCGCCGCTGGCGCGGAGCAGGTCCACCGCCTCCATCAGCAGGGCCACCCGGCGGTCCGGTGGTGACGCGGCGGCCAGGACGCGTAGGGACAGGCCGCGGGTGCGGGCGCCGTCGTTGCCGGGGCGGGTGAGCTGCTCGGCGGCCAGCGCCCGCGCGTCGTCGCGGTGGCCCAGGGCCAGCCGCGCCTGGGCGGCGCCCGACCGCCACGGGACCAGGGTGGGCAGGTCGAGGTCCCAGCCGGTCATCAGCTCGCCGCAGCGTTGGAAGTCGCCGAGGGCGGCGTGCGGCTTATCCGTTGCCAAGTAGTGCATGCCGCGTGCGTACAGGTAGTGCAGACCGAACTGGGTTTGGAACATCGCGTCCGGAACCGGGGTTCGCAGTAGCGCGGCGGCGTCGTCGTGTTTGCCCATGGCGGTGGCCGCGGCGACCCGGGTCGACAGCGGCACCCCGACCGCGACGCCCCAACCCGGCCCGGTCAACCGGTCGAACGCGACCCGGGCGTGCTCAGCCGCCGCGGGCAGATCACCTTGGCGCAGCGCGATTTCGGCGCGCAGGGCGCCGAGGACAGCCTGCCAGGTCAAGGCGCCGCGCGCGGTCGCGTCGGCCAGCAGCGCGGCGCACCAGTGCGCGGCGCGGTCGTTGCGGTCGGCGTGCACCAGCGCGGCTAGCGCGGAAAGCTGCGAGCCCAGCGTCTGCTCGCCGAGCCTGCAACTCTGCAGGATGTGCTCGGCCGCGGTGACGATCTCCTCGCGCGCGCCGCCGACCCGGACGCGGTCGAGCATCGCCGAGGCCCGGGTCCACGGGTCGGCCAGGACCGGGGCCTGTTGGTCGGGCAGCGGCGCGAGCACGCCCGCCACGACCGGCGGGTACAGGAACGCGAGCCAGTGGAAGACCAGGCTGAACTGTCCCGCCGCGGGCAACTCGCTCGCGGCGGCCAGCCCGGCGAGGGTGCCCGCGAGTTCTTCGGTGTGGCCGTACCAGAGCAGGAACTTGGCCAGGTGCACGGCGTTGTGGTCCGACAGCCTGCCCGCCGAACGGGCGGCGCGCAGCGGAGCCAGGTGCCGGGCGGCCGAGGACGGGTCGCGCCGCCACTCCACCCGCAGCAGCAAAGTGGTGATGTCGGCGCGCTCGGCGTCGTCGGCGCACGCGCGCGCGGCCAGTTCCAGCCTGCGCACCGCGAGTTCCACCCGGTCCGCGACGAGGTCTTCGCGCGCGGCGTGCCGCAGCACCGCCACCGCCCACGGACCACCCAGGTCACCGGAGTCGGAGAACTCGCCGCGGTCGTCAAGTTCGGCAGGTTCCCCGCCTTCGGCGCGGTCGCCTGTGGCGCGGCCGTAAGCGGCGTCGGCGGCGGTGAGGTGGCTCGCGACCGCGTCCGCCGCCGCGCCCTGGTGGTAGAGCAGGTGGGCGGCGCGCAGGTGCGCGGTGCGGCGTTCGGCCGGGGTGAGGGTGTCCAGGACGGTGGTGGTCGCCACCGGGTGGCGGAAGCGTTTGTCGTCGTCCAGCAGGCCCGCGTTCACCAGCACGTCGAGGGCCTGCGCCGCCGAGTCGGGGGTGATTTCTAGCAGCGCGCCGACCAGGTCGGGGGTGGCTGCGGCGCCGAGCAGGGCGATGGCGTGGGCGGCGGCGGGCAGCACGGGTTCCCAGCGGTGCAGGCAGGCCAGGACACCCTGGGCGAACTCCCGGCCGACGGCGACGCGCGCGCGGCGGTCGGAGTCGGCCGCGGCGAGCTGGTCGTCAATGAGCGCCTTGACCAGCAATGGGTTCCCGCCGCTCACCGTGTGCAGCGCCGGGGCCATGGCGCGCGCGGCGGCCGGGTCGAGCCGGGTGGCGAGCAGGTCGGCGACACCTGCCCGGGTCAGTGGGGCGAGCCGCAGGTGGGTGGTGTTGGGCTGGCGGGTCACTTCGGCGCGGAAGGCCGCCTGGGTGGGCCGGGGCAGGGCCCATTCGGTGAGGATCACCAGGACGCGGGCGAAGCGCATCCGCCGGTGCAGGTAGAGCAGGGCCTGCTGGGACGGCCCGTCGGCGAACTGGACGTCGTCCACCTCGATGACCACCGGACGGTCCTTGGCCAGGTCGAGCAGGGCGGCGCACACGCCGTCGAGGACGCGCGCGCCCGCGCGGCCGATCGCGACCGGGTCGGCCGTGGCCGAGGTGGCTTCGATCGCCGCGCTGCCGTCGCCGCTCAGCAGGTCGCTGATGTGGTCGGCGACGGCCCTGGGTAACGCGGGGCTCTGGGCGAGCTGGGTCACCACGCCGAAGGGCACGGCGTGCTCAGCGCGGGCGCCGGTCGCGGTGAGCAGGATCGCGCCGTCAGCGACCACGTGCTCGGCGAACTCGGCGAGCAGCGCGGTCTTGCCGCAGGCGACGCCGCCGCTGACGAGCGCCACCCGGCCCCTGGCGCGCACGCTGTCGGCGTAGAGCCGAGTCAGAGTTGTCAATTCCCGGTGTCTTTCGATCAGCGCCATGCGTCGCCCTCGTCGTGTGCTCACAATTCCCCGTTACCAGAATCTATCGGCAGCGTCCGCACGTGTGGAAGTTTTGCCAATTGACAGAGTGAACAGTGTGGAACAATCAGGTGAGCAAGCGCCCGAATGGAGCAAGGAAAATGGCACGAATGCCGCACCAATTCCCCGACCGTCGAATCAGCGGCGGGAAATAGGCGTCAATGCCCTCGGGCGCTGTGCCGGAGCCAGGCCAGCCCGAGGACCGGCAGCGCCAGCGGCACGAACCCGTAGCCGCGGCCGAACGCCGACCACACGGTGGCGTCCGGGAACGCCTCCGGCACGACCAGACTCGCCGTGCCGACGGCCAGCACCCCCGCCAACTCGACCGCACAGGACACGACCGCGACCAGCCGCGACGCCCGGCTGCCCTTGGCCAGGCCGACCGTGGCGACGACGTAGACCACGGCGGCGACAGCGGAGAGCAGATAGGCCAGCGGCGCCCGGTCGAACCGGGTCGCGATCTGCACGGCCGACCGAGCGCAGGCGGCGAGCGCGAAGACCGCGTACACCGCGATCAGGAGCCTGCCGGGGCCGCCTCGGGTGGCGGCGCGCAGGTCAGCCACGGCCCGCCGCCGTCCAGATTTGGTCGAGCCGCACGATCATGACCGGCACCACGAGCGCCCCGACGACGAGCACCGCCGTGCCCCACCGGGTGCGCTCGGCCAGCGACCAGAACAGCGCGACGGGCAGGATCAGCAGCGCGCCCAGCAGGTAGCCCGCGAACGACAGCCCCGCCACCTCGTGCTCGGCCCCGGCCAGGTTCACGAACCCGGCGACCGCCTGCCCGAGCAGCCCGAGTTCCAGCAGGCCGAGCAGCCCCAGGTAAAGCTGCCCGTCGCGGCGGTCAAGCGGCAGCGGCCGGTTGAGCAGCACCAGCACCAGCGCCCAGAGCGCGGCGCCCACGGCCACCCAGATCAGGGCGGTGGACAGCGGTTCGATCATCGCGGTGGACCTCGTGCGGGTGCGGTGGCGGCTGCCAGAAAGCGTCGCACGCCGCGCCGCCCGCCACCCGATCGGGGCCACGACGCCGTCACGCGGGCCGTGGCGTTGACGACGTATCGATCAGACGCGTCGGATTCAGATGAGGTGACGATGCTGCCCGACGAGGTGCGCGGCCATCTGCTCGACTGCCTGACGGCTCCCGACCGGCTGCCGGAGGCGGTGCGGGCGCTGCGCGAGGCCGCCGCCGCGCTGCCAGTCGATGAACTCGCCGACGATCCCGAGCGGGCCGCGAACCAGGCCCGGATTCTGGCGCTGTTCGGCGACCTGCTCGACCACCCGGACCGAGACTCGGGCGAAGACCTGTTCTACGACCTGCTCGACCTCGCCGACGAACTCGGCCCCTCCAGCATCCCGGTCGGTGCTGTCGCCTCAGCCTGGTTGGACAGCGACGGCCGGGTCGACCAGGAGTGGGTCGCGCAAGTGCTCGCGGACGCCGGGGACGGGCCGTTGCTCATCGGCTTCACGCCCCTGGTCGAACAGCGGGGCGCCCCGGCCGCCGCCCTGCTGGCCGAAACGCTGACTTGGCACGGCTACGCGGGCGTGCTCCGCAATGGCGAGGGGCGCTTCGACCCGCACCCGGCGCCGCCCGGTTTCGAGGCCGACTTCGACGGCTGGTTCGGCTACGCGCCGCCCGCCGATGTCGACGAGGTCACCGCGCCGATCGCCGAGACCCGCTCGGCGTGGCCGAAGCTGTCGTTCCCGGCGAGCGTCGCGGCGGACACCGAGTTCGACGTGGAGGTGGGCCTGTCCGGCGCCCAGGACCTCGCCCTGATCGGCACGGGCGCGCTGCGCCTGCCCGGCGGGGACGTCGACGTCGAGGTCACATTGATGTACGACCCGGCCGGGTTCACGCCCCTCGGCTGGGCCAACCCGCTGCGGCTGACGGTGACCGGGGACGACCCGACGCCCGTGGTCACCGTGCGGATGGCGGCGCGCGCGGGCGCGGACCTCAAGGCGCGCCGCAACATCGGCGCGTCGTACTTCGTGCGCGGCGCCCTGTGCGGCTACGCCTCCCGGGAGATCGAGGTCACCGGGTCGCCCTCGGACACGGTGCCGCTGTTCGACGGCGGCGAACTCGACCTCGGCCCGCTGCTCGACCAGGACGCGCCGGACCTGGTGATCGTGGTGGAGCGCGGCGAGGACCGGCGCGGGCAGACGCTGCTGTGGAGCACCCGGGCCCGGACGCCGGGCGTGCCCGCTGCCCCCGGCCCGTACCGCAGTGAGATCGGCGAAGACCCGGCCGCGTTCGCGCGCCGCGTGCGGCTCGACGTCGGCGCGTACGGCGGCGACGCGCGGGGCAGCACGCTCAAGCTCATCGGGCTCGGCCGCGACATCGCCGACCGGGTGCCCGACGAGGTGTGCGCGGCGCTGCACGCGGTCGCCGCGGCCCGCGCGCCCGAGCCCGCGACGGTGCTGCTGCTCAGCGCGGAGCCGCACGTGCCGTGGGAGTTGGCGGTGCTCGACCCGCCGCTGCCGGGCACGCGGTCGCCGTTCCTCGGCGCGGCGGTGGCGCTGGGCCGGTGGGTGCTGGCCCGCAAGCGCCCGCGCCCGACTCCGCCCGCGCGGACGCCCGCCGAACGGCATTTGGTTGTCACCGCCCGGTATGAGGGGGTGGTCGGATGGAACCGGCTGCCCGCTGCGGAGGCGGAAGCGGAACGCCTGCTGGCCCAGTACCAGCCGAGCACAGCGGTGGAACCCTTGCACGCCGCCGTTTTGGACTACCTGGAGGCCGGGCCCGCGGCCGATGTGCTGCATTTCGCGCTGCACGGCAAGTTCGACCCGGACAACGCGCAGGACGGCCTGGTGCTGCTCGCGCCGTCCGAGGCGAACCCGAACCGGTTGCAGGCGCGGTTCCTTGGCCCGGACCACGTTTCGGCGCTGGCGTTCACCGGCACGCCGTTCGTGTTCCTCAACGCCTGCCAGGTCGGCGCCGCGGGCGAGGTGCTCGGCGACTACTCCGGCCTGGCGAAGTCCTTTCTGGCGGCCGGGGCGTCGGGCGTGATCGCTCCACTGTGGAACGTCAACGACGACGCGGCGAGCGCCGTTGCCGACGCCTTCTACCGACTGGCCTACGCGCAACCCGCCCGGACGCCAGCGGAAATCCTGCGCGGACTGCGCGCGGAGGTCACCCGCGAGACCCGGACCGGTTGGCCCACAACGACTTTGGCGTACCAGTTCTTCGGCCATCCCAGGCTGCTGCTGCGCCGCGACGGAGGGGAGCACGACGATGGCTGAGCGACTGCGGCCGGACGGCGGCGAGGTGCGGGTGGGCGAGGTGGTGATCGTCTCGCCCGGGCTCATCGGCGAGGTCGAGGTGCATCCGCCGGGGACGGCGGGGATGCGCGGGGCTGAGGAGGCAAGCGCCGCGCTACTGGATTCGTTGGCGCGCTGCGATTTCCTCGAACAGCTCAGTGTTCAGCTCATCGATCCAGTCGAGGCGCCGGATCTGGCGGCTGGGGCGAGCCGGTCCACGGCCCGGGGCGAGCCCGGGCTCACGGTTCGGGTTCCCGGCCCCGGCAGCGGGTTCGGGCAGATCGTGCTGGCCAAGGACGAGGAAGGGGTGCTGAGTTGGCACCTCCCGGACGACATCGCCCCGGCCGAGGTCCCCGCTCGCGGTGGGGACAGCCGCACTTACACGATTCCGCGCCGGGTCGCGCCCGCCGCGCGGCCGGGCGCTTCCCGTGGGCTATTGGGGGCACTGGGGTCGAAACTGCTCAAGGTGTTGGTGTTTCCGCTGGTGGACCCGGTGTTGGGGCAGGTGGGCGACTTCTTCGCGGGCCGGTGGGAGAACCGGAATCGGACTGTCCGATTGCGACGGTTCACGCCGGACGATTACGCTCTTTCTGAGCCTGCTTCCGAGGTGGATTGGGTCGAGCTCGGTCGGGGACCGGTGCTGTTGTTCGTGCATGGGACCGCTAGTGCCAGCCATTCCGGGTTTGGGGGCATTACTCGGGGGGTGCTGAGTGAGCTGCACCAGCGTTATGAGGGGCGAGTTTTGGCTTATGACCATCACACGCTTGCTGTTGATCCGGTGCATAACGCCCGTTGGCTGATTTCTCAGGTTCCTGCTGATGCTGGTCTGGTTGTGGATGTTGTCGCGCATTCGCGTGGTGGGCTGGTGGGTCGGGTTTTGTGTGAGCTTGCCGGTGAGATTGGTCTTGCGGCGGAGCGGATGCGGGTGCGGAAGGTGGTGATGGTGGCTACGCCCAATGCTGGGACGGCGTTGGCTGATCCGGTCAATGTGGGGGCTTGGTTGGATCGGATGACTAATTTGCTACAGCTTGTGGCGAGCTTTGCTGATGTGTTGGATGTGGTGCTTACGGTGGCCAAGCAGGTGGCTTTGGGGGCATTCAAAGGGTTGGATGGGTTGATGTCGATGAATCCTTCTGGATCGTTTTTGGCTCGGTTGAATCAGGCTTCGTCACATGATGCTGTTTATTATGCTGTTGCTTCTGATTATGAGCCGCCGGAGGGGTCTGCGTTGCTTCGTAGCGTTCGGGATAGTGCTACGGATGTTGTGTTTGGGTCTGTTCGTAATGATCTGGTGGTGCCTACTGAGGGGGTTTATGGGGGGAATGGGGGTAGTGGGTTTCCGGTTGGGGAGGTTGAGGTTTTCGATGCTGCGCATGGGGTTGATCACAGTGGGTATTGGGGGGAGGGGCGGGTTCGGGAGGCGTTTGGGCGGTGGTTGACTGGGTGAGGCTCGTGTGGGTTGCTCGGGGCTTTCGTGGGGCGTGGGTTGGTGGGGTTGCTCGATGGGGTGGAGTGGTTTCTTCGGGGCCCCTACGAAGGAAGATCCCGTCGTGGGAAAGACGGGTGGGGAGCCTTCGGCCCCACGACCACGGCGAGTTTAGGGATCTTCCTTCACCCC